>NZNU01000038.1 GCA_002695035.1 Micavibrio sp.
GACAGTGGCGTTTCACGGGGTGGATGTCCTGGACGTGGATGTTCAGGTGCAAATCGCCAACGGTTTGCCTGCTTTTACAATAGTTGGTCTTCCCGATAAGGCCGTAGGCGAAAGCCGCGAGCGTGTACGTGCCGCCCTACATGCGCTGGGAATTGCACTGCCGCCAAAGCGTGTCACCATAAATATGGCGCCTGCCGATCTGTCAAAGGAAGGCTCGCATTTTGATCTTCCAATCGCGCTGGGTGTTCTGGCGGCGATGGAAATTTTACCAGCCGAAGAGCTTGCCAATTTTGTAGCACTCGGCGAGTTATCACTCGATGCCTCATTGCGCCCGATAGCAGGTGTGCTTCCTGCCTCCATGCACGCTAATAAAGGTGGTTACGGGTTGATTGTCCCCAAATCCTGCGGTGCGGAAGCGGCCTGGGCCGGGGATCTGGATATATTGGCACCAGCCCATCTTTTGGGCCTGATAAATCATATTAAGGGCACACAAGTTCTTTCACGACCCGAAGCAAAGCTCAAAGAGGGTTTAAAGTTCAACGGGCCGGATCTGGCCCATGTGAACGGTCAGGAAACGGCCAAGCGCGCGCTGGAAATTGCGGCAAGTGGCGCGCATAATTTGCTTATGATCGGCCCGCCCGGATCGGGTAAATCGATGCTCGCCTCATGTCTGCCCGGAATTTTACCGCCTTTATCGCCTGCAGAGGCGCTGGAGGTGTCAATGATACATTCTTTGGCGGGTCACCTGCCGGATGATGGGTTGGTCAAAACACGCCCATACCGCGACCCGCATCACTCGGCCTCTTTGCCTGCGCTTATCGGTGGTGGGCAACGCGCCAAGCCGGGCGAAGTGTCACTAGCACATAAAGGTGTTTTGTTTCTGGACGAATTGCCTGAGTTTCAACGCGCAACATTGGAGTCCCTGCGCCAGCCGATTGAAAGTGGGGAGGTTCTTGTCTCCCGTGTAAATTATCATGCTAAATATCCGGCCAATGTACAACTGGTTGCCGCCATGAACCCTTGCAGATGCGGGCATTTGGGTACTGCGGATATGGAATGTACAAAGGCACCCCGATGCGGTGCGGATTATCAGGCCAAAATTTCCGGCCCGATGTTTGACCGGATAGATTTAAGCGTTGATGTACCACAAGTCTCAATTGCCGATCTTCAGATAAGAGGCGAGGGTGAAAAATCAGAAGAGGTCGCAAAACGCGTGGTCAGGGCACGAAATGTTCAGGAAGAACGTGCCTTACAATTGGGTCTTTCTGCGAAAGTAAACAGTGAGACACAAGGTGAAGAACTTGAAAAAATCGCGCCTCTTGAGTCAGATGCGCGTGACCTTCTTTTGCAAGCGGCAGATAAAATGAAATTATCGGCCCGTGCTTATCACCGCGTGATAAGACTGGCACGGACAATTGCCGATATGGAACAAAAAACAATACCCGAGAGTTTGTCAAAGGCGCATATAGCAGAAGCCCTATCTTACCGCCGCGCAAGTTTAAGGGAATAGGCAAGGTTTTGTTTTAAAAAGACAAAAAGTTATATTTAGACGCTGTTAAGTCTTTTGTGACATAATATAGGTATAGGAATTTTATGGCCGTTTACGACGATACAGGATATGTGACGACACCGTCATACGACTCTTTTGCCGCGACACTTGATGTCGGTGGACCGTCGAGCGCGGCTGAATATGTGCAGCCAGCTAAAGACCTACTAAACTCCGATTTCACAAATGCCAACGGGCTTAATGAGCAGGCGATGAGCGCCAAAGCCGGACATGAGGCTGCCCTTGATGGTATGCAGGTTCGTTTTGCGGAAATAAAGGGCGGTATTCAGGCCGGTCCTGAAAATACAGGCAAGGTTGATGCAAAAAGCATAGGCGCTGATATTGGTGCTGGCGCTGTAGCTGCTCCGCTTGTGCATGGTGCTGCCCGTGTAATGGATATGGCTTTGCCCGGCGCGGGACTGGCCTTTCAGGCAGGTGTTGCCGCCTATGGTGCAATAGAGCTTGGTTCAAAAATGAAATCCTATTTCACGCAAGATGATATTTATGATGATCAGGAAGTATCAGACGCATACGGTTATGAAGGCATGTCCTATGCAGATAATGCCATGCCAAATGATATGATGATTATGCGCCCAGCTCCGCAAGCTGAGCCGGTTGGACGCGTTGAGAATGTCGATTTCTGGAACAGTCCCGATCAAAAACTTGCCGAGCTTGCAGCAGATCATGACCCGACCATGAACGCCCTTGCCAAACAGGAAGTGGCTACAAATGAGATGGTGGCTGATATCGGAGGTCTCCAGGAACAGCAAATCGACCGTGGAATTTCGCAAGGCCCTGCGGCACCGCAACCAGTATAAAAAACTCTCTAAAATAATATTTTAATTGTCATCCATTGCGCCGAGTGCAAGGTCGGCGAGGTCTTCGGCATTGTCCTGATTTTGTTTTTCAAGCTTTCGGTAATGCTTGTAAGTAAATGGCAGACTTATCATGTAGGCAATGGAAATTGCCGATAATGTAATCCAGGGCGCGTGTATAAGTGCGGCGATTGTCAAGCCACAAAAAGCAAGAGCCGGCACAGTCATCTTAGGCGCTATGCGGATTTGTTTGGAAGACCAGCTTGGAATCCGGCTGACCATCAAACCGCCAATCAAAATTGCCCATACGCCTATCAGCGGAAGCGCAAAATTCAATTCACCGAAAGTATCAGGAGCTTGAAACCATATAAATATGGGGAAAAGAGCAAGACCAGCTGCGGCTGGTGCAGGAATACCGGAAAAAAACAGTTTTGCCCATTTTGGTTTTCTTTTTAATTCGGCTTGTGCGGAATTAAATCTCGCAAGGCGCAACCCGCAAGAGGCTGCATAAATTAATGTCGCGATCCAACCAAGCTTTCCGGCTTCGCCAAGCCCCCAAACATATAAGATAAAAGCAGGCGCCACACCAAAACACAGAAAGTCGGAAAGCGAGTCAAGCTGTGCGCCAAATTCGCTTCCTGCATCCAGTAACCTCGCCATTGCCCCATCAAGCATGTCTAAAATGGCAGATACCAAAATAAGCAGAACGGCTGTCTCAAAACGGCCATTGAAAGCCATCTGTATAGCGGTTAAACCCGATAAGAGCGCCATTAACGTCAATAAATTCGGAATAAATTTATGGAGCGCAAGGAGTTGTGCACCATCATCTGAATCATCAGATGAGACGATAGTGTTTTCTGCGTCTTTGAATGTTTTTTCAGATTGTGTTTCTTGTGACATGAAGTCTTTCTGGTTATATGTCTATGCTTGTCCGGGACTTTTCCTTTGAAGTCAGATCGGCAAGAATGGTTTCACCACCAATGGCCGTTTGCCCTATTGTGACCAGTGGGTTAACGCCTTTCGGCAGATATATATCCAAACGGCTGCCAAAACGGATAATTCCCATGTGTTGACCTGTGGCCACGTCTTGGTCTTCGTGCAAGTCGTTTAAGATACGTCTTGCGACCAATCCTGCGATCTGGACAAAAGCTATATGTTTACCGGATGCTGTTTCCACGAGGGTGGCACTTCGTTCATTGTCTTCACTGGCCTTGTCCAGAGAGGCATTTAAAAACTTGCCGGCATTATAGACAACCTGTTTTACCTTACCGGCGATTGGAACGCGGTTAACATGAACATTAAAGACACTGAGGAAGATGCTGACCCTTGTCCAGTCGCCTTCGCGCAAAGCAGGCTCAAGATCAAATTCTGCGGGCAGCATAATATTTTCTTTAATCAGAATGACGCGACCATCGGCCGGGGAAACCACAAGCCCCTCTTTTTGAGGTACGGAGCGCACAGGATTACGAAAGAAAAACAGGCACCATATTGTGAGTACAAGTCCGATCAGGCCTAGAAATTCTGATAAAAAGGCCAATATTATTGTAAGAAGAGCAAAAGCAAATATAAATGGCCAGCCAGCAGGGTGAACAGGAAAGCTCAATGTATTCCATGTTGTTTTAACCAGACCTTTTACTGTGTGGAGGTAGGAGCCTGATTCTGATATGTTATCGTCACTTGTCATTTATGCGCCTTTCTGCAATCTTAATGAGGAGTGTCACCCAAAAGGAAACGTCCATGAAAACTTTTCTTACTATATTGTTTTTAATATTTCTGTCTAGTCCCGGCGTTTTATTGGCGCAAGAAGTTGAATTGAAAGGCATGGATTCGCACCCCGGATATTGTGATGGCATTGAGAGCACGGCCCAGGCATTGAAATGCGTTACAAAGCACAAAAAAGATGCAGAAACTGAACTGCTTAACAATACTAATACAGTTATGGAGGATATGGATGATAATGTTTTGTCCAGTTTTCAGGAGGTGCAGAATAAGTGGCTGGAATACAGATCTGCTGAATGCGCTTATGAAGCGGACAGGGTCGCAGCAAGCGGATTGAAGCAAATCACGGAATTATCCTGTCTTGCGAAGAAAACGCAGGCACGCGCTGACGAAATTTTACAAAATGACAAGCGCGCCAGAGAGCCTGAGCAGTTTTCCGAATTTGGTGTCTCCCCAAGATGGTTAAACAGTGTAAAGAATGCTTATCCGGATGTCTTGTGGGCGAACAAAAATATATACAGTGCAGATGTGAGTTGTGACGGAAGTGATGAAAAAATTGTCAGCGGCTATAAATACAAACCCGTTATGGCAGATACGAATGATGGAGAACAACAAGATGACAGCATTTTGAAATATGAGCTGTCCCATGTTCTGGCTGTGGCCCAAAACCCGGTTATTGGTAAGCCTGAAATCACGATTTTTGAAATACCTGTAAGGTCTATGGCGCCAGAGCCGGCACAAGACAATGAAGTGCAGGGGGGTGGTATGCCCTTCCTATGCTCTAAAGATATTAATTACACCGCCCGTTCTGAAAACAGGAAAGATGTGGAAACAGGGGAAACGAGAGAATGTGTGCCCTTGGTGGAGGTTACCTCAGGGCAGTCAGATAAATGTATGCCTTTATATTTAAGCTACAGCGAAAGCCAGTTTACTTTGGGCTTCCAGACCCTGGCTGCGGAGGATGAGGGAAATTTGGATGAAACAAGTGAAACAGAAGAAAGAGTTCAATAAATTTTATGGATAAGACAAAGAAAACTATTTGTGTGTATTGCGGATCTTCCAACTCAGCAGACCAGAAATACAAGGATGCGGCAATTCAAACAGGTGAAATCATAGCCAGGGAAGGTTGGCGTCTAGTATATGGCGGCGGTCGTGTCGGGTTGATGGGGCTGACGGCTGATGCAGTATTAGAAAATGGCGGGGAAGTCGTTGGCATTATACCTGAATTCATACAAACACGTGAAGTCGAACATCGTGACCTTACAGAATTGCATATTGTTGAAACTATGCATGAGCGGAAAAAAATGATGGTCGATCATGCGGATGTATTCATTTGCCTGCCCGGCGGGCTCGGTACATTGGATGAGACTTTTGAGATCATGACATGGAAACAGCTAGGTCTTCATAACAAACCTATTATAATTGCAAATATAAATGGATATTGGGATCACCTGATCGCTTTGGCAGAGGGGCTTGCAAAAGAGAAGTTTATGCGTGCGGAGGATTTGGGAATTTTCGATGTTATAAGAGATACACGTGAAATTACTGATGTCATTAAAAATGCCAAAATGGAAACTTTTGACCCGTCTACAAAATGGATATAGGGTTAAAGTTATAAAGCTTTGGAAAATTTCCTTTTTGTTAAGGTAAAGGTTCTATATATTATAGACATAGAAAATATTTGAAATGCATAAACTTCCGATACAAGAAATAGCGAAAAAAAGCTGGGCGAAATTACAAAAAAGTGATTTGTCGCCTATCCCCGTCAATTACGAGGTTCTGTATGCTTATTATGAAGGCATGCGTCCTGACCTCAACCATGCCGTTGATATGGCCATTGAAAAGCTTGGGGATCTCAATGATGAAATCTGTCAGGATATCTATCAAAGGCTGATTGACGATAAGGTCAGTAATTCGGCCATTTTACGCGCCGGGGACCAGGTTTATGAAATGGTGCGCGATATTACAAATAAAGTGCAGCAGGCCAAAGAGGCGGCGCATAACTATAACGGCCAGATTCAAGATATCTCGACAAAAATTGTCACAGAAAAAGATGTTAAGAAACTGGAGCAAATGCTGCAAAAAGTTGTTAGCGAAACACAGGGCCTTCTCCAAAGAAATGCAGAACTCGAAGAACATCTCGACAGGTCAACAGAGGTCATGTCCATGCTGCAAAAAGACCTTGATCATGTGCGTCGGGAGGCTGTCACAGACTCCTTGACTGGGTTGGCAAACCGCAAGGCCTTTGATATGGCATATGGTACAATTGTACGTGAGAGCCAGAACACCAAACAGACATTTGCCCTGTTGATGATTGATATTGACCACTTCAAAAACTTCAACGATTCTTATGGACATCAGGTTGGCGATCAGGTTTTGCGCCTTGTTGCAAAAACTCTAAAGGATGGTGTGCGTGGTAAGGATATTGTGACCCGTTATGGTGGTGAAGAATTTGCATTATTGTTGCCAAATACTCCGCTTTCGGCGGGTGTGGCTGTTGCAAATAATCTGAGAAAAGCCGTTGCAACCAAGGATGTCGTTAATCGTTCTAGCGGTGAGGTCTTAGGCCAAATTACGATGTCTGTTGGAGTTGCTGAATATATAGACGGCGAAGAGATTGAAACTTTAATGGAACGCGCAGATAAAGCGCTTTATGCAGCAAAGAAGAACGGCAGAAATCAGGTCGCCTCGGCTGATGATAATCAGAAAATAAAACGCGGTACATAAATCCATGCGCATGCTTATAGTTTTATCGGTACTTATTGTTGCGGTCGCAGCGATTTATACGCTGTTTGGAATATCTTCCTATGATCCGCCACCTGTCCAGCCTTTGAGTTTTGAAACCCCGCTTCAATCCCCAGCGCTTGAGGAAGAGGCGCGCGGCCCCGTAATTGACCCTGAGTTGGAAGAGGTAAAAGATAAAGCCGTTGCCCAGATTGTCACTGCAATACAATCTTATGACAGAATATGGCCTGATCTGCCGCCTCAGGCCGGAAGCATGCAGGCCCTTATCCTGCAAAGTATCAAGCGCGGTGGTTTCCCCGCTCTTTATCCGGTTGTGCCGGAAAACCCCGAAGGTGTCGTAAATTTTGTACCTTATAATATACAGATGCGTGTGGATGATGTTCTCGTCCAACAAGACTTAACACTTGATTCAGAGTCTCTTGAAAATTCTGAATCAGAGGACGGCGATATTGCAATTGAAAATATTGAGAATGTGCAGGTAGAAGAGGTGCAGCCGGATTACAGTCGTTGCTTGCCGGATGCGTCGATAGTTCTGGGCGATCTGGAAGATAACGTAATGAATTGTCCGCCGGGCGCAGATGGAATTAGCCGTATTATTTCTACGGGGCCTGGCAAGGATGCTGTGGCAACAGGTGGTACACAAACCTTTATAGAGCCGGGTTCTGGCGATGACCTGATGAAGGCCGGGCCAGAACAGACAACAATTATTCTGGATAGTTTTGAAGGGCAGAAGAAAATTGAAATGGATTGCTCTCGCGCCAGCATTCAAAACAGGCAGCTTTCTGATGATTATCCGTTAGCATGGACGGAGCCTTTCATTCATTACATCGTTTTCGGCACGCAGATAAAGCCGGAAGACATTATTGTTGAAGGTAATAAAATTACGAACAAGGAAAACGGGGCAACGCTTACATTTTCACGTAATTGCTTCAATATGCATTTCACCAGTAATTTCTTTTAAAATCTTTTAGAGAAATCTTGCTCTTCCGGCTGTAAAAAGGCTATGTTTTGCCTATGTCGGAACATGCTCCCCTTAAATCTGTCAATGCGCCTTATCTTGAGGCGCTTAATCCCCCGCAAAAGGACGCCGTAGAAAATCTTGATGGTCCCTTGCTTGTGCTTGCTGGTGCGGGAACAGGCAAAACACGTGTGCTTACAACGCGCCTTGCCCATCTTTTGCATCAGAATAAAGCCTGGCCTTCGCAAATCCTGGCTGTGACGTTTACGAACAAGGCGGCCAATGAAATGCGCGAAAGAGTGGCTTCATTGCTTGGCCAGCCTGTAGAAGGGTGGTGGCTCGGGACTTTCCATGCTCTTGGCGCGCGTATGTTGCGCCGGCATGCAGACCTCGTCGGACTAACCTCATCATTTACCATACTTGATCCGGATGACCAGATCCGCCTCTTGAAACAATTGATGGAAGCCGAGACAGTAGATACCAAAAAATGGCCTCCCAAAGCCATGATGGCTATTATCGACAGATGGAAAGATCGCGGCAAGGTACCCTCTGAGATCAGTGCGAATGAAGCCGGGGATCTGGCAAATGGTAAGCTGCCGAAGCTTTACCGCCAGTATCAGGAACGCCTGAAAGTTTTAAATGCCTGTGATTTCGGTGACTTATTGCTTCATATGATTACTATTTTCAAAGACAGCAAGCATGCTGATGTTCTGGCAGAGTACCACCAGCGTTTCAAATATATTATGGTCGACGAGTATCAGGATACAAATGTCGCGCAATATTTATGGCTGCGCTTGCTGGCGCAAGGCACCGGCAATATTTGTTGTGTTGGGGATGATGATCAGTCTATTTATGGCTGGCGCGGCGCAGAAGTCGGTAATATCCTGCGTTTTGAACGTGATTTTCCGGGCGCAAAAACTATACGTCTTGAGCAGAATTATCGCTCCACAGGCCATATTTTGGATGCAGCCAGTTCAGTCATTGCCCAAAACAGCTCACGACTTGGAAAAACATTGTGGTCAGATGCTGATAAAGGCGAAAAGATACAAATGCGCGGCCTTTGGGACGGAGAGGCTGAAGCCAGATTCGTTGCAGAGGATATAGAGCAACTCCAACGCAAAGGATGGTCGCTTGACCAAATGGCTGTCTTGGTGCGCGCAGGATTCCAGATGCGCGAATTTGAAGAGAGATTTATGAAGCTGGGGCTTTCCTATCGTGTAATCGGCGGCCCGCGGTTTTATGAGCGCAAGGAAATAAGGGATGCGCTTGCTTACTTGCGTGTTGTTGCGCAGCCAAAAGATGATCTTGCTCTGGGGCGTATAATTAATACACCAAAGCGTGGACTGGGGGATGCAACGATTCAAACCTTAAGCGTTCATGCAAGAGAGTCTGGGCAAAGTCTTTACGAATCTATTGAGGATTTAGCGGAGACAGAAGAGTTACGTCCCAATATTAGGACGACACTTGCCACTTTGCTTAAAGATTTCGCGCGATGGCGCTCCCTGATTACAACGACACATCATTCCGAACTGGCAGGAATTATACTTGATGAGAGTGGATATACGGGGATGTGGCAATCGGATAAGTCCCCCGATGCGCCAGGCAGGCTTGAGAATCTGAAAGAGCTTGTCTCTGCCATGGCGGAATTTGATAATCTGGCGTCCTTTCTTGAGCATGTCTCACTTGTCATGGAAAACCAGGAAGAATCGCAAGGGGAGAAAATAACATTGATGACGTTGCACGGTGCTAAGGGGCTTGAATTTGATGCTGTCTACCTTCCCGGATGGGAGGACGGAGTTTTCCCCTCACAACGCAGTATGGATGAAAATGGTACTGCTGGATTGGAAGAGGAACGCAGGCTGGCCTATGTCGGAATCACGCGTGCCCGCAAAAAAGCCACGATCACCTATGTTGCCAATCGCCGCATGTATGGCAGCTGGGTCAACTCAATGCCGTCCCGGTTCTTAGAAGAACTGCCACAGGATTCGGTTGAGGTGGAAGCTGAGATGGGGCTTTACCAGCCCGGGCGCTCCTCTCATTGGGACTCAAGCGGGCGCGGCTTTTCATCGGAAAACCGTTTCAAGCCGAATTCAAAATTACTGGAAGGTCTCACATCCGGCGGCTCCAAAAAAGAAAAATCCCCTCAGGCGACTTTTGCACCAGGCGACCGCGTTTCACATGATAAATTTGGCGCGGGTAAGGTGGTTCATATTCAAGGCAATAAGCTTGATGTTGAATTTGAAAACGGCGATATCAAGCGATTGCTTTCCAGCTTTATTGAAAAAGTTTGATCAAAAAACAATATCCTCGGTTGCAAAAACCATAATACGCCCTGAATCACCTAGTCCACCAAGCATCACAAGGCGGTCGGTGCCCGGGGGCAGAGGGTAAGTTATAGTTTTTGAGAGGAATTTTCCATTCCAGTTCGGAAGGTAATCAAGCGCGAGTGCTACTTGAGTGTATAGAACTGTCTTGCCCCTGTTTTCACCCGACTCGATGTCTTCGCGAACTTTATCCTTAATAGCGTATAGAGCAAGCTCATAAACGCCCTGACGCCCTGCGGGCAGCTCAGGCAGCCGGTATGTCACAGTATGGTTTTGCGGTTGATAGGATAAATCGGCACGGTATAAATCTTCATTCCGTTCCTGTTTCCGAATTTCAAGACCGATATCGGCTTTATGATGCCCTACAAAGCTTTTATTGCCGTTAATAATCATTTGTGGTGTGAAAACACGGCCTCGCTCCAGGCGCCTTCCATATCCGCGTTGCCGCCTTGCACATTCAGGAAGGGACAATTTATCCACCCAGCCAAGATGATTCCAGTAGCCGACATGGCAGGATATTGCGATTATATCGTTTCTTTGTGATAGTTCAGTCAGATAACGGTCAGCAGGAGGGCATGAACTGCAATTTTGTGACGTAAAAAGCTCTAAAATCACGGGTGGATTTTCGAGTGGCTTGCCATTACCCTGTGCGAAAGCAGGCGAGATCAAAAAGGACAGCACGGAAAAAGTTAGAAAAAAGCTTCTAATAAAGCCGACCATGTTGGTTTCCTTTATTTGTAAAATTCGTTATACGGTGTATCTTATACAGTAATCTAGGTCTTATACAGGCAAAATAAAATAAAGAGATGTGAGTGATATGAATAAACAGGAACAGACAATTTGTGTTTTTGGTGGAACAGGTTTTGTCGGGCGCTATGTTGTGCAGAAATTGGCACATCAGGGATACCGCATAAAGGTCGCCTCGCGTTCACCGCAAAGCGCTTATTTTCTAAGGACTTACGGAGTTGTCGGCCAAATCGTCCCTGTCCTTTGTGATTATTCTGAAGACAGTATAAAAGCAGCAGTCAAAGGATGCGACTATGTTATTAATACTGTTGGTATCCTGTATGAGAAGGGTAAGAGCTCTTTTGAAAAAACACATGAAACGCTACCAGAAAATATAGCAAAGGCCTGTGCGAAGGAGAATGTCAAAAAACTCGTACATATTTCCGCACTGGGTATTGAAGATTCACAGTCAAAATATGCCAAAAGCAAATTGGACGGAGAAAAAGCCATCGCTAAATCGTTTGAGAATCACATTATTTTACGACCGAGTATCATTTTCGGCCCCGAGGATGATTTCTTTAACCGCTTTGCAAAAATGGCGAAACTGTCTCCTGTGCTCCCTTTAATCGGAGGCGGTAAAACCGTGTTCCAGCCCGTATACGTGAATGATGTGGCCGAGGCCGTAAAAACTGCAATCGAAAACAAAGAGATAAACGCTACATCCAAGGTTTTCGAATTGGCGGGGCCGGAAAAGATAAGCTTCAGGGAAGTTTTGGAGCGTATTCAGGCAATAATCGGAACCGACAGGGCATATATAAGCCTGCCATTCTGGCTTGCAAAAATACAAGGATTTTTCCTGTCTTTATTACCTGGCGAGCCTATGTTGACCGTTGACCAGGTCAAAAGTCTCCAAAGTGATAATGTGGAAAGTGGAAAATCGCCCTCACTACAGGATATGGGGATAATCCCAACAGCTATGGGGCTAGTTGTTCCGCGTTATCTGGAAAGACACGTGGCGGGTGGAAAATTCGCTGCCAGCCGAAAAAGTGCTAAAGTATAAATAGATAAAAGAAAGAAGGGTTACTATGACCAGGTATCTGATAAAGACGGGATTAATGCTTTGTGCATTTTCTGTTTTAGCCGTTTTCTCATCCCCGGCTTATTCAAAAGCCGATGGTATAGCAGTCGTTGTTAATGACAGGATCGTAACGCTTTCTGACGTTGAAAACCGGATGGCCTTGATTATGAAGTCATCGGGGATTCCCAACACACCCGAAACGCGCGCCAAATTCCAGCCGCAAATCATCTCCATGCTGGTTGATGAACAGATTAAGATGCAGGAAGCTTCACGTTTAGGTGTTGAGGTTAGTGAAGAAGAGATTGCAAAAGGATTGGAGACCATTGCCGGTCAGAATAATATCCCGGTTGATGATTTTAAATCCATGATTACGCAAAGCGGTCTTAAGCTTTCAACACTTAAAGACCAGATCAGGGCCGAAGTGGCATGGGGGAAAGTTGTGGCATCCCAGATACGTCCGCGCGTAACTGTGACGGATGCTGATATTGATGCGGAGTTGCAAAGAATCTCAGATACAGTGGGTCAGGACCAATATCTGGTATCTGAAATATTCCTGGACGTTGCTGATCCCAGCCAAGAGGCAGAAGTCAGGAATTCGGCACTTAGGCTACAGCAGGAAGCCGTTAAATCACCGAATAATTTCCCCGCACTTGCAAGGCAGTTTTCACAGGCCGCAGGTGCCGGGCAGGGCGGAGACCTAGGGTGGCTTCAAGCCGGACAAACACAGCCTGAGATTGATACGGCCCTACAAGGCATGACCGTCGGACAAATATCTGAACCTATCCGCACGTCATCCGGCTATCACATCATTTTGTTACGCCAGAAACGGGCCATATCATCTGAAATGATATCCGACCGCGACGCGGTCATGCAACGTATCGGGAATCAGAGACTGGCGCGTCAGGCCCGTGGATATTTTCAGGATTTGAAATCAAGCGCATTTATTGAATCACGAGTTTGATACATTGGGCACGGAGTGGATAGATAACCTTCCCCCTTTGAGGGAGGTCATAGAAAGCCACTCCCTTTGGGCTGACAAAAAGCTTGGCCAGAATTTTATACTGGACGCCAATATTACAGATAAAATTGTATCTTCAGCAGGAGACCTTAAAGGGCTTACTGTGTTTGAGATCGGCCCCGGACCTGGCGGGCTTACGCGATCACTGTTAAAAAGTGAGGCGGAAAAAATTATTGCCATAGAATTTGACAGTCGCGCCGTGGAAGCATTGAAAGACCTGGAGGACAAAGCGCAGGGGCGCCTCAAAGTCATACAGGGTGATGCTTTGGAACTGGATTTAATATCTTTGGCGCCTGATACAAAACGCGCCGTGATCGCAAATCTTCCCTATAATATAGCAACGCCTCTTTTAGTTTCCTGGCTAAAGAAAATTTACGAAAAAGAGCCCTCTTTTGAAAAAATGGCGTTAATGTTTCAAAAAGAGGTGGCAGAAAGAATCGTCTCAGTTTCCGGGCAAAAATCCTATGGGCGTTTATCTGTATTGTCGCAATGGCTGTGCAAATGCTCAATATCATTTGATTTACCACCCAGCGTATTTTTGCCCCCGCCCAAAGTGACATCTTCGGTGGTTACTTTTTATCCCAGACCGCGCGAAGACCATGCACCCCAATTCGCAGATGTGGAAAAAGTAACGCAGGCCGGTTTTGGGCAGAGACGAAAGATGATCAGAAAATCCCTGAAAGATTATTGCAATTCGTTTTCCATATGTGCTATAGAAGATACTAATAGAGCAGAAAACCTTGAAATAAAAGACTTTTTGTGCATTGCAAAAAACTCTTAACAGGACAAGGACTAAAATAAATAAAGGTTCACAGGGAATGTTAAAAAAGAAAAGATCATGGACGGTAGGTCTCGGCGCAACTCTGAGCGCCACTTTTCTTTCGAGTGTACCTGCTGCAGAAGCTGCTAATGATCCTTATACACAAAGCGTATATGAAGCTTCCCCCGAGCCGACTGTGCAACAAGGGATAAATCAAGATCCTGAGACGTATCAGGAGAAGTATGAAGCCATTATACGTGGTGAAGATATTATCCCGCAGTATTTTTTAGATCTTGAGCCTCAAAGCGAGACATTTCCAAATGTTATCAGAACATCTTCTCTTGAGCGCAAGCGTTATGATGCAATTGTAGACCCCGTTTACGGGCGTATTATCGGCGATATCAATCAGGATGAGCTGCACGATGAAATTGATCCGGCATCTTTGACCAAAATCATGACATTTTTTCTGGTTGAGGAATGCATCAAAAGAGGCAAAACATTTGATGGTGAGGATTTACATCGTCAGACAGTCACCTCAAGCGGGCTGACGGTCGACCAGCTTCTATATCAATTGATGCGACGCTCTAACAATTACGCTGCCAGACGTCTCGCCGTTCACATGGCTGGTGGCATTGAGCCTTTTGTACGCGAAATGAACAGCCGTGCTCGCGAGCTGGGTATGCAAAATACACGTTTCATAAACCCATCGGGCCTGCCCGGGGATCAGGATTATGACGGACGTGCAACCCGAGCCGCAAACCAAAGTTATACAACCATTAATGACTTGGCTGTTCTTGTTACCCAGCTTTACCGCAATAATGTTGACTACCAACACTACACAGATATTGATGCTGATTCCAATTTACGTTCAACCAACCCTCTATTCAGAGCGGAAAATTTGTCTTTTGCAGAAGAGTTTAACGTGTCCGGCCTTAAAACAGGAACCACAAATCGCGGGCGTAGTTTTATAGGAGCTGCAGAATATGAGGGGCGCACTGTTTTTGTAATTACAATGGGGCATATGTGGAAAAATTCTCGCGGTGCCAAGGTTGGCGATTCAACGCGTCCCCGTGCGGCACAAAGTCTGATAAGAACTGCTTATTCCCTCTTGGACAGGGAAGCGGAAATAGTCAGCGAAAGAGTGCAGGCGCAAACGCAAGCTCAGAATCAAACACCTGAGCAACAATTGCCAGTTCTTCCAAATATTTATTAAAGACCACCCATAAGGCCGCGAACAAATTCTGATGTCCCGGTCAGGCGTTTCCGTTTCATGCGCTCCGCATCAAGTATAGTCTGTGCTTTTGCGATAGAGCTTTCAATATCCTTGTTAATGATAACGTAATCATATTCAGAATAATGTGACATCTCACTGGAGGCCTTTTCCATGCGCGATCTTATCTGCATTTCCGTTTCATGTGTGTCTATTGCACGTTTGCGCAGCCGCTTTTCAAGTTCGGCATGGCTGGGTGGCAGAATGAAAATTGTGACCAGATCATCGCGCGCAATTTCTTCCAGTTGCTGAGTGCCCTGCCAGTCAATATCAAAAACGACATCCTGACCCGAGGATAAAGCGTCTTCAACTGGCCCGCGGGGAGTGCCGTAGTAGTTATCAAAAACTTTTGCGTATTCCAGTAATTCACCATTATCAATCATTTTGGTAAAGGCCGGAATATCTACAAAATAATAATGTTCGCCATTCACCTCACCGCCACGTTGGGTGCGGGTTGTCGCAGAGATGGAAGCGGTAAGGTCGGGATTATTTTCCATGAGGGCGCGCGTGATTGTGGTTTTTCCTGCCCCGGAAGGAGAAGATAAAACAAACATCAGGCCACGGCGTTTTAATTTTGACAGATCCATGCTTTCATTTTAACTGTAAAGCTGTAAGAGGCAAGTCAAGATGGGGGATTTATGTCAGAAAAACCACAGGCAGTTTTAATAACGGGCGCATCAAGTGGTCTTGGAGCGGCGTTGGCAAAAGAATATGCGAAAAAAGGGGCTTTTCTTTATCTGAATGGCAGAAATGATGAGAGGTTAAATCAGGTAGCCGATGAATGCCGAACCAATGGTGCGGCAAAAGTTGAGACATATATCTGTGACGTGACGGACCGGAAAAACATGAAGGATTGGATTACAAAGGCCAATTCGGAGCGCCTTTTGGATATTTGTATTGCAAATGCAGGTATATCCGGTGGAACTGGTGATATTGAAAGCAGCGCGGTTTTTAATCAGGCGCAAAAAATACTGGACGTCAATGTTAGTGGTTTGATGAATACAATTTCTCCGGCGGGGGAAAAGATGCTCACAAGGGAGAGGGGGCATATTGTCATCATTTCTTCACTTGCTTCTTTTTCACCCTGGTCTGGCGCCCCGGCTTATGCGGCTTCTAAAGCTGCAGTTAGAATTCTGGGAGAAGCGCTTATTCCTAATTTAAAGAAGAAGAATATTTCGTTGAGTGTGGTGTGTCCTGGTTTTGTTGAGACAAATATGACCGCACAAAATGATTTTCCGATGCCGTTTAAATGGACATCAGAAAAAGCGGCCAGAAAAATAATACACGGTGTTCAAAATAAAAAGGAAATTATTGCTTTTCCAATACCCCTATATGTTGTAATAAAAATGTTAAGTTTTTTGCCTCTCGGAATCTGGTGGCTGTTAAGCTCGGCTTTACCTCAGAAAAAAGGGCTGAAATACTGACACTGAGTATATTTCATACGGTAACACTTATTTAAAGTTATTGTTGCATACTAAAGATGGGGCCGTGTTATGTAATTTTACAAATGCGGCAGTGGGGTTATTTTAAATGGATATTGAAGTTATTGAAGAAAATGCCGAGGATTTAGTAAATCTGTTGAAGGCACTTGCAAATGATAAGCGACTATTGATTATGTGCGCTTTGTTACGAGGGGAAAAATGTGTTGGTGAGCTGGAAGACATTGTAGATCTCAGTCAGTCAGCACTTTCCCAGCATCTTGCAAGACTGCGGCGTGACCGCCTTGTCTCAACAAGAAGAGATGCTCAAACAATTTATTATTCTCTTCAGGATAAGAAGATGCACTATGTTATGAAGGCACTTTGTGCAATGACTGAAGAGCATTAGCGTAAGATTGACCTCCCGTATGCGAAGCAACCGTTATTCGGATAGGGTCTTTTGCATGAAGTCTTTTACACGTTTCACACTAATATCTTTCAGATCAGGGGCGGCAATGTAAACTACATTTTCGCCCAAAGGGGCATGTCGCTTAGGATTGCTGTGTTTATTTTCATTGAAAATAACTATGGCAGGGCAGGATGTTACACCTATAAGATGAATTGGCCCGGTGTCGTTCCCAACTGCACAGAAAGCATTGCGCGCAAGGGCAACTATTTGCTCCAGTGTCGTCTTTCCGGTCAGGTCTATAATCTTCCCGCTATCGATAGTTTGTGAAATTTTTCGTGTAATATCAGCTTCTTTTTCTGTCCCAATTAGAACTGGCATTGCTTTCAGGTTTTTTGAAATGTAGCGGCATAAATCAATATAGTTTTCAACCGGCCATTTTTTTTCAGGCCTGTTAGGCGCGCATCCAGGGACAATCAAAACGTATTTATCGGGTAGATTAAACGCGCTTATATCTGCTTCTAGCCAATCTAATTTGTCGATTTCAACAGAAGAAATGCCTGCAAGGGCGAGGGTCTGTTTATGACCTTCAAAAGCTTTTCCTTGTGTTCGTAGAGGGGATGTGTTGCGGTGAGATGCGCCTTTGGCAATGCCGACCCATTCGGGTTTTGGTGTTTTTAGCAGCTTGAAATATAACCCTGTGCGGTCATTATTTTGCAAATCGTATACACGTGTGAAGTGACTCTCATTTAAAAATTCTTTTAAATGTCGCCACTCTTTGTAGTGATACCATTTAGGCCGCTTATCCAAGACTATGCTATCAAAATAGCCGCTTTTTTCTGCAAAATTTTCGAAAGGGGATGTGGTGAGTAGAGTTATTTTTGCATCTGGGTGCGCTTGCCTGATGGCACGCATTGGCCCCAGACTCTGGATAAAATCGCCCAACGCCCCTAATTTGATGACAAGTATGTTTTGTGGCCCCATATATGCCTTATATATGCCTTAGGATTTTGTGTTTAGTAATTCCGCATAAACATCCAGCGTTTTATCCGCCATGATCTCTTTTGTAAAATTATGGGCGATATGGGTCATCGCATTATGTGCCAAGATATCCCTCTGTTCCTGATTAAGACCAAGCGCCTCTTCGATTGCCTGAGAAAGTTGAACCGGCTCATTCGGCTCAACCAGCCAACCTGTATGGCCCGGAATAATTGTTTCCTGAGAGCCGCCGTGATTTGTGGCGATTGTGGGGCGCCCCATGGCCTGCCCTTCCGCTGCAACACGCCCGAAACCTTCGGGGTCGGTGGATGCGCTTACCACCACAGTTGAAAGCATATAAGCTGCAGGCATGTCATTACAATGATCAATGATGCGTATACGGCCTTCCATATTTTTTGCACTGATCAGATCCAACAGTTCCTGGCGGTATTCGGTCCGCCCCTGATCATCCCCGATAATGACACCTATAACATCCTGTCTGTTCACCATGGCCAATGCCTCGATCAGGTCGATCTGGCCTTTCCAGCGGGTAAGCCGCCCGGGAAGCATAACAATGTTATGGTCATCAGGAACGCGCCATTCTTGCGTCAGCTTTACCATACGTTCAGCAGTTACAAGAGAGGGATGAAAACGATCCATCGGTATGCCACGGTGGACAAGGCGTATAACATTTTCGTCCAACCCGTAATTCTGGTGAAGATAATTAGCTACGAAATTTGAAATGGCAATAACGCGTTCACCCTTGGCAATTGAGCTATTATAAAATTTCTTCGCATTATTATGAATGTTATAGGGGGCGTGACACGTCGTCATAAAACGCGCAGATGTTTGCTGACAGGCTTTCCAGGCACTCCAGGCAGGGGCGCGGCTGCGGGCATGCACAATATCCACTTTGTGTTTCAGAATAAGCTTTTTCAGGCGACTGATATTACGCCACATAACATAAGGGTTTTTAGAGTGAACGGGCATGTCTATGTGAATGGCGCCTGTGCGCTGCAACTCATGGAGTCTTGTCCCACCGTTGGAGACAACGATGGCTTTGGCTCCGGAGCGGGAGAGCTCTGCGGCTATATCAATACATCCCTGTTCGGCGCCGCCTGCGCCAAGCGATGGGATAATCTGCATTACGACTGGGGTTGTTCCGTTCATCATGAAATCGTGGTAGTTTTGGTTACTATATAAAGCTTTGTACACTGAAATAGCATGGAAAGAAAGAATGACTGACAATTTAAGCAGATTCAAATCAAAAACGACACAGCGCAGCCTTGCCTATCGAAAAAATAAGGAAAAGGACAGTGAGGTAACGGTCGTTTTCTGTGGAGGATTTAAGTCCGATATGAAGGGAACAAAGGCAAGTTTTCTTGAAACTGTATGTGATGATATGGGCGTAAATTACATCAGGTTTGATTATTCGGGCCATGGTGAATCGGAAGGTGAATTTGTGGACGGTACGATCGGCGATTGGTACGAGGATACAGTTTCGATTCTTAATGAAATTGTGGACACTAAAAAAGTGGTTTTGATAGGTTCTTCAATGGGAGGTTGGGTATCGTTATTGGCGGCACGTGAGAACCCTGCGCTTGTTAAGTCGCTTATATTGCTTGCACCTGCTCCCGATTTCACCCGTGATGTCTACGAGGCTTTCTCCGATGCCCAGAAAAATGAGCTTTTGATAGAGGATATGGTCAAAATTCCCAATGACTATAGTGACGAGCCTTATATTTTTACGCGCAGATTAATTGATGAGGGGGAGAGAAACTGCCTGTTAGATAAAGAGATTCCCATTTCTGTGCCTGTGAGCATAATCCAGGGCATGAAGGATGCAGATGTACCTTGGGAAAAGGCCCTTAAAATTTCGGATAGATTGGAAAGCGAAGAGGTGTCTGTGCATTTGTTGAAGAATTCAGGGCACAGTCTGTCTGGTGAAAATGAGCTGGATTTATTGCGAACTGAGTTGGAAAAATCAGTTGCGTACTCAATGTAAGAGCTATTTCCGCTTATATTCTATGCTTCCCCGCTTTTTCAAGTTGTTATGATGAAATTTTTCCTGCTTCGCCTGATTGCGGCGAAAACGGTTGAAAAAGCTGTTTTCAGATTTTTCGCTAAAAATAAATTTCAGCAGCCCGAAAAGCAGTAATAGTGCACTTATGCCTGCAGCGATTGTAATCGTTTCCGTTTCAAAAAGAGGGGCTATGTAAGTAGATAAGTCCTCAGGTGAAAGATAATTTTTAAGTTCTGTCTCAACAGAAGGTGTATAGGTTTGTATCATCCAGCCAAAATCAGTAAATGCAAAAGGCAGATTTTGTTCTTGTGAATACCAGTAATCATGGCCGATGACGGCGCCGAGAAGAAGAAGTGAGATGACAAGTGCTGTTTTCATAAAAGAAGTTTACTCAATAAAACCAGATTTTCCAAGAGCGTTATTTCTGATGATTTATCTATTCGGCAGGTTCCGATTCATCTTCGCTTTGTTCTGATTTATCAGAACGCACAAGCTGGCTGCGGGCGGATTTGGCAGCCTTGCGTAAAATATCCAGTGCCGCAGAACTTGCATGGTGGCGCGGTGACTTCTGAGGTGCGGCCTTTGGCTGATCCTGTTGTGTCTGCGCCGTAGCTTGCTGTGAAGACTGTTGGGGTTGTGCCATGGCTTTTTCATGCGGGGCGATCGGTTGCACGCTTTCATCCAAAGGCTGGGAGGTCGTTTCCTGACCTGCGAATGTAGCAGGCTTTGCCTCGGCTTGAGGTGATGCCGGCGCTGCAGGTTGTGTTGCCGGGGAGGCCGATGTCGTACCGACCTTAGACCAATCGACCTGATTATCAGCCAGATAGGTGTCAACCACACTGAAAATCCCCTGATCGACCGGATCGCGTGAGTCAGTGTTATGCGCCTTTATTGCCTTTGCCAGATTTCCAAGCATTTCCGGTATATCGGAAGACACGTCGGCGCGTGATGCGGACCAGTTTTTCTTAACCAGCTTGTCACGTAGTTTTGCAATCGCGCTGGCATGTTTTAATGTTTGTTCATCATGTGGTTCAAGCGACATCAGGCGTGTAACGCGCATGGCCTTTGCAAAGCCGGGATTGGAATAGAATATGTTGGCATCGACGACGCCCTCACCAAACGTAACCACAGCCTGGCCTTCTTTAAAACCGCGCAGGCCATCATAAGAGGCGCGGCCCCTGAGCTGTACGCCTGCCTGATGGGTATCATAATAGGTTTTGGTAAAACCGGTATTATCCGTTTGAAGTGATGAAAGTTCGGTTACCATTGCCTGTCCAACGGTCTTTTCAAAGAACTCTTTTGTTTGGGTCGGGTCTTCAAGCTTCCCGAAAATTTTAATGTTACAGTTAGCCGTAATGGAGCGTGCTTCTTCCTTCACACGTTTTTCCAAAGCAGGTAAATCCTGCGCGGAGAAAATAAGGGAGAATCCAAGCGAACGCGCCTGTGCCGCCATAACGGCCATACCTTCAGCAGTATAATAACCAACTTCATCAAAAACAGTCATGAAAGGGGTCGCCGATTTAGTCGGCTTGTTTTCAATAACGGTTTCGGAGCTTCCCTCCACTGTAGACCCAAGGGTTGATCCCATCATACCTTTTAAGGTCGCAGCCACGATTTTACCAAGGTTGGCAATTTCGTCACCTGACTTTTCCAAAGCCGGAATAAGCACAACGAGTATACGGCGGTTTAGGACAATATCCACCATGTTCACATCGGCATAGGCCGCATCAAAAATATAGCCGTATTCATCCCCCAAAGACTGCAATGACCTTGTAAACTGCATGGAAAGATATCCGTGCTGTTGGTGTGCGGTGGTTTGATCAATTGGCGGCTGTCCCGGCCCAGCCGGTTTTTCGCGACCCTCATCATCCCACGCATTTTCTGAGAAACCAGGCAACGTATCCAGATACCCTTTTACCCCATCACGTAAGTGGTCGGGCAGAGCCTCTTCTCGAGACAGTTTCACAATAGAATTGAGTTGCAGGTATTTTCTGATTGTCGTGACATTCAGGGGCACGTCCTGATTGTCGCGTTTCCATGTCAAAGCGGGCAAAACCGTACCGATCAAGGACACGGCACGCTCTTTCCACATTGCGTTATCACCTTCTGATTCAGGCATCAGGGATGTAAGCATCTGTGTCAAATAAGAGGCCGAACCAGCAGAAAACGGGTTCATGGAGTTAGACGGCGCCTTGATATCAGAGTTACCTGTCATATAGTTCAGAACAAAAAGGTCGTCATCGCGGCCAAATCTGCGGACGAGTGAAGACAAAGAGGACCACAAATCCGTATCGGCCTTACCATCAATATAAACAAAGCCGGAGGCCCAAGTCATCGCATTGGAGACCATGGATTTCAAACCTTCTGTTTTACCGGAACCGGTTGTTCCGAGGTAGAGAATATGTGTTCTTGCATCGGAATCAGAAAACCAGATTTCTTCTTTTGTTTCCTTGTGATTACCTAAATAAAGGATACCTTCGGGTTTTTTATTTCGGCCAGGTCCATCATTATTACCGTCCGCATATTTCGCGCCATAAGGCATTTTAAAAATGATTGTGCGGTCGCGTTTTCTCAGCCACCAGAAAAACAGAAGGGAAAACAAGAAGATCAGATCAGCATAGCCAAGAAGCTGGGGTATAAAATGAATTGATGCCGCCGCACAGAACATTATCGTAAAGCCGAATGACGGCTTGCTCATCACATCTTCGGCACGCATCCAAAAAGACCGGTTATCCCTGAGGATATCGGTCCATTTGGTTTCATATTTTCTCTGATCGAGTGCCATTACCTGGTTAAAGTCCTTTTAAAGCATTCACTTTTTTTAGTTCAAAAATTCATCCGCTGAGACGGCCTCCCCGACGGGGGCTGTGTTCACAGATGGTTGTTGTTGCGTTGCGCTCCCTTCCGTGACAGCAACCTGCCGCGGTTCGGAAAGCGATGTTATAAAGAAAAAGCTGCGAAAGCCTATATAGATTACGATAATTGCCAGAATAATCATAATTGCATATTTTAAAACACCGATTGCAATATCAATTAAATCAAACCCTTTTTGCTCACTCGCCTGCGGAACCACCGCGGGCAGCCTGTTACCGGAAGGCATCTCGGAGGTCGCATGTAATTGCCCTTGCGCTTTGCTCATCGCATCCATAATGCACATTAAGGCCTGAGTTGCCGGCAATTTGGATTCATAGCGCGCAATTTTGTAAATGTCAGCCTGCGGTGTTTTCAAAACCAGGCTGAAGAGGTTTTCATCCTCGCGGACTTCGATTGCTGAAGATTTCGTTTTCCCAAGATCCATGCGCCAAACAACAGGCGATACAGCGTTTGGTAGGGACAGCACAAGCGTCCCTTCAACAATTTTTGCCGAAGGGGAGAAGCTTCCTGTCATATTTTCAAGCCATTGTTTCATATAATCCTATTTTCCTTTGGCCAGTCCTATGGTTTTTGGTGCTTTTCCTGATTTCAATTTTTTAATACCGCGCGTTGTCTTGGATGCCGAATAATCGAGAGACGGAACAGGGCGCGCTTTTTCAGAGGCCATATATTTGGTAATAGATTCAACTGCGCCTTGCACTTTTGGACGCAAAATCGGGCGCTGGGTTAATTTTTCTTTCCGGAAATGTGCTGTCGCCCCCAAGGATTCAGGGTGATATGTTTGACGGCCCAGATTGTTCAGGGGATACCATAAAGTTCTGTCGTGCCCGCGGAGCCATACAAACTGTGATGGGGACAAAACCCCACCTTCCTCGCGCGCATATAAAAGGGCGCGCATCAGGGCTGTATTTTCAAAAGCATGCTGGTTGCATTCGGCAAAGGTCTTGCCGCAAAGCTCACGGTTGCTGAGTGTGCTGCGCGCTCTTGAGAGAAGCTTGCGTGTGATCTTTAAGCCCTTTGAACCATCCCAGCATTCTGCAATATCACCCAACATCTGGTCGGACTCTGTTCTTTTACGCGCGGCCTTCAGGCAAAATGCTGCCAGAAGGACCTGTTTATAATCAGGGAGATGCGCATAACCTCGCCATGGGCGGCCAA
>NZNU01000039.1 GCA_002695035.1 Micavibrio sp.
TGCGCGCATGGCAATTCGAGAGCTGGGCAGGATTACAGGCCGCGTCGATGTTGAATATTTGTTGGATGTGATCTTTTCTGATTTTTGTATAGGCAAATAAGCCCACCTGATTTTTTGTAGTATTTTCTATAAGATTTCGGTATAGTCCCGCCCCATGATACCAAGAGAATATGATGTAATAGTAGTTGGTGGCGGTCACGCTGGCTGTGAGGCGGCGGCGGCTTCTGCGCGCATGGGCGCCAAAACCGCTCTTGTCACATTCGATAAAGAAAAAATCGGTGTTATGTCGTGCAATCCTGCTATAGGCGGGCTTGGTAAGGGCCACCTGGTACGGGAAATTGATGCGCTGGACGGCATAATGGCGCGTGCAATTGATCGTGCAGGCATCCAATACCGCATCCTCAATGCCTCCAAAGGGGCGGCCGTGCAAGGCCCAAGGGCGCAGGCTGACAGAAAACTTTACAGAGAGGCCATTCAGGATATTCTCGCAAATCAGGATAATCTGGATATTATTGAAGACGGTGCGGAAGACATCGTTCTTGATGAAGAGAATGCCGTGAAAGGTCTTATAACTTCGAGCGGGGCGGAAATTACAGCTCCGACTGTGGTTATAACAACCGGTACGTTTTTAAGGGGTGTTATTCATCGCGGTATTGAGCAAATACCGGCGGGCCGAGTAGGTGAAAAGCCATCAATCGGACTTGCCGAGACGCTGGAAAAACTTGGCTTCCCGTTGGGGAGACTGAAAACAGGAACACCTGCCCGACTGCGAGCGGATACAATAAATTGGGAGAAGTGTAAGGAGCAGCCAGGTGACGATGTCCCGGTCCCATTTTCTTTTCTAACGGAGAAAATAGAAGTCCCTCAGATATCGTGTTATATAACACATACGACACCTGATACGCATAAGATTATTCGCGATAATCTTGATAAGGCGCCCCTCTATTCAGGCCAGATAAAGGGCACAGGACCCAGATATTGCCCCTCAATAGAAGATAAGGTCACGAGATTTGCCGACAAAGAGTCTCACCAGATATTTCTGGAGCCGGAAGGTCTGGACTCTAACCTTGTCTATCCCAACGGTATTTCTAACGCATTGCCTGCCGATGTGCAGGAGAAAATGCTCAGGTCTATACCCGGTTTGGAGAATGTAGAAATTGAGGAATGGGCGTATGCAATCGAATATGATTATGTTGACCCGCGCTCGCTGAACAGAACTTTAGAGACGAAAAAAGCGCCCGGACTTTTTTTGGCGGGACAGATAAACGGTACGACCGGGTATGAGGAAGCAGCGGCGCAAGGCCTTATGGCAGGACTGAATGCCGCTCTTCAAGCTAGAGCAATTAAGCAAAATGTTTCACGTGAAACAGCGCCAGTGTTCACGCTTGACCGATCAGAGGCTTATGTCGGCGTACTCATTGACGACCTTATTTCGCGCGGCGCACCCGAGCCATATCGTATGTTTACAAGCCGAGCCGAATACCGTTTAAAATTAAGGGCTGATAATGCCGATCAGCGCCTGACAGATATGGGTATAGAAGTGGGCTGCGTTGACACAGAGCGGCGAGAGGCGTGGGCGCATAAAAAGCGCGATCTGGAAAACGGCAAAGCTCTCGCAATGTCGCTCAAAGCGACCCCTAATACGCTTAAAGAGCATGGCCTGACAGTAAATATGGATGGCCAGCATAGAACTGTTTTTGATTTATTGCGTTATCCGGACATAAGCTGGGTTGATTTGCTGGCAGTCTGGCCGGAGCTTGAAGGAATTTCACCCGAGATTCGCAAGCAAATTGAGATCGATGCTTTATATTCGGGCTATATGGAGCGGCAAGAGGCGGACATTAAAGCCTTCAAGAAGGATGAGGCGTTAAAAGTACCCAAGGATTTCGATTACAATTCTGTCGGTAGTCTGTCTAATGAGGTTATACAAAAGTTAAAGCAGGCGCGACCCGATACCCTAGGTGCGGCATCGCGCATAGCCGGTGTTACCCCAGCTGCGGTTATTTCCCTGTTGCGCGCCATCAAGAACAACTCCTCACGCCAGTCTGATGCAGCCTGAGGATTTAGAAGCAAAACTTAATATATATGAGGCACTGCTGAAAAAATGGCAGGCTAAGATAAATCTTGTGTCTTCCCAGACGCTGGGTCAGGCGCGCCTTAGGCATTTTGAGGACAGCTTGCAATTGTTAGATTATATTGGGGCAGATTTAACGGTTTATGATCTGGGCTCGGGGGGAGGTTTCCCGGGCCTTGTTATGGCCATGGCAAAACCCGATCTTTCCATCACGCTTATTGAGAGCGATCAAAGGAAATGCGCTTTTTTAAGGACTGTTTCACGTGAAACATCAACGGAAGTCGATATAGTAAATCAGCGCATCGAGGATGTAACCTTGCCCGCACCGGATGTGGTAACTGCACGGGCTTTGGCTTCTGTTCAAAACTTGCTTTTTATGACTAAGGAATGGACAGAGCAGTCAAATTTAGAATGTTATTTCCTCAAAGGAGCAAATTTTAAGGAGGAAGTCTCTGAGGCCAGGGATGCTTTTGATTTTTCTTGTAATGCAATAGAAAGCAAGACAAATGCAGATGCTGCAATTTTGCAAATAAATTCGATTTACCTAAAAAAAGCGCATGTGAACAATGAGTAAGTTTTCCCGTTTTTGCTTTGCGTTTTAGGCTGGAAACCGTATAAATAGCATATCAGATACATTTTCTAAGGAGAGCTTCATGGCACGAAAGGCCTCGACACGTAACAGTATGCCGCGTTTTCTGGCGATCGCCAATCAAAAGGGCGGTGTTGGTAAAACGACAACGGCTGTCAACCTTGCAACTGCTTTATGTGCTACCGGGAAAAGCGTTTTGTTGGTTGATCTTGACCCGCAGGGCAATGCCTCAACCGGTCTGGGGGTAAGGCGTTCGGCGATCAGGAGCAGTGCTTATGATTTGCTTTTCGAAGATACCCCGCCAGAAGACATTGCCAAGCAAACTAAGGTGCCGGGTCTGAAAGTTATTCCCTCCTCAATGCATCTTTCAGGCGCGGAAATAGAGCTTGTCAACTCTCCCCGACGTGAATATAAGTTGCGTGACCGTCTGCGCCGAGCAATGCCTTATGATTACGTTATATTGGATTGTCCTCCATCTCTCAGCCTCTTAACTCTGAATGCTTTTGTGGCGGTGGACTCGGTTGTGGTGCCTCTGCAGTGTGAATTTTACGCTTTGGAGGGGTTGACCCAGCTTACGAAGACTATAGAACGCGTCCGGCAGCATTTTAATTCTGATTTGTCCTTGCAGGGTGTAGTTTTAACAATGTACGACAAGCGCAATAATCTGTCTCATATGGTAGAAGATGATGTGCGCGAGCACTTTGGCGACAAAGTTTACAAGACTGTCATTCCCAGAAATGTAAGGTTGTCAGAGGCGCCTTCTTACGGATTGCCCGCAATCGTTTATGATATGCATTGCCCGGGCGCAAAAGCCTATATTAAGCTGGCCTCTGAAGTTATTAAGCGCGAAAAAACCCTGACAGGAGCAGCCTGATGAGTGATAACAACGACAAAAATATAGATGCCGAAGAAGAGGCCGTCTATGAGGCACTTGAGCGCAGCTTTAAGAAAAGGGGTTTGGGGCGCGGTCTGAATGCCTTGTTTGAGGATGAGGAGGGCGATTACCCGTCAGGTGCAGAGGCACAGCAGGAGTCAAGCGGCCCGGGGCGGAAGATGATTGATATTGCAAAGATACGCCCGGGAGAGTTTCAGCCTCGAAAGACTTTTGATGACGCTGCATTGAAAGAGCTTTCCGAATCAGTGAAAAAGCATGGGCTGCTACAGCCGATATTGGTTCGCGAGAGTGAGGGCGAGTTTGAAATTGTCGCTGGAGAGCGTCGCTGGAGAGCGGCTCAGAAGGCGGGCTTGCACGAAGTCCCGATCATTTTGCGCGACTTTACAGACCGCGAAGCGTTGGAAATAGGTTTGGTGGAAAACCTCCAAAGAGTTGATTTGAATCCGATGGACGAGGCGAATGCCCTGGAGCAGTTACTATCAGACTTTGGCTATACCCAAGAAGAGGCCGCAAAGGCTGTCGGCAAAAGCAGACCTTATGTTGCCAATATGGTGCGGCTTATCAATCTGCCCGAAGAGGTCCAGAAATTTATTGTAGCCGGAGAGCTTACTGCGGGGCATGCAAGAACACTTGTGACAGCAGATGACCCTGTTGCGATGGCGAAACAGATCATAGGCAGCGGTTTAAGTGTGCGCGAAGCCGAAAAGCTTTCGGGTAAAAAATCGACCACACCAAAGAAAAGCAAATCTCCGGCTGCCAAGGATATAAACACAGTGGCACTGGAAAAAGAAGTCTCGGATAAGCTGGGGCTTAATGTCTCAATAGATATGAAAGATAAATCGGCAGGCAGGGTCGTTATTTCATTCAGAGATCTGGATCAGCTTGATGAGGTTCTTCATCGCCTGAGTATAGCACCAAAATCGCATTATTAAGCGACTTTAGACAAGCCTATCCCGGCAATAAGCTGCCCTATACCTGTTTCTGTGTCATAGCCTGTTTTTTTGCTCTGGGACTCAAGCTCCAGAAACTTTTTCAATACACTAAGAAGCGCTGGCTCGCTCCATTTCGTCACATGGGATTCAAACATTTTTTCGACTTTGAAAAAAAGCGGCGGCGAAAGCGCCTTTTTTGCCTCATACAAATGTTCACCGGAATTAATCAGCTGCTTAACAGTCAAAAGTCTTCTGAAATGGTTTTGCAGCGCGCGCATAAGGCTGATAACCGGAACGCCATCTTCCAGCATGGAGTGAAAAATCCTGAGCGCGACTTCTGTGTTTTGGGCGCTAAGGGCGTAACACAGCTCATCAAAGGATTGAATACTTGCATCGCCGCAGGCCGCTTGCGCATCAGACAAAGAAATAGGTGTTTTTTCAGGGCCTTTATAAAGCTGCAGTTTTTCAAGTTCCGAACGTACGCGGCGCCTGTCACCAATGAGGGCGGTTGAAAGCCAGGTCAGGGCATCGCGGTTTATAGAATATCCTGCATCCTTGATTGTTGAGCTGATAAAGGAGACAAGGTCACGAGCTTCCTCGACGTAACAGGCGAGGGACGCTGCCTTTTTATCTTTTTCGCACAAGGTTCTAAGCTGAGATCGCGGGCCTAGCTCGCCGGCCTCTACCAAAACGAGACAATTACTGTTGGGGTTTTGAATGTAGTCTTTTATGGCCGGCGTAATTTTATCTGTTGCAGCCTCTATTTTTACAAGTCTTCTCCCCCCCATCATGGATACAGCATTTGCTTCGTCATTAAGCTTTGCGCCGTCTTCTGCCAAAGCCTCTGTCGCTATAAGCGACACATTGAAGGGATCAGTTAAATCTTCCACAACTGTTTTTGCAATTAAATCGGATCTTTCGCGCATTAACCCGTAATCAGGGCCGTAAAGCAATATAACAGCAATATCTGAAGGCGGGGACCTAACAAAGCTTTCTGTGTCTCTATACGCGACTTTCATGTTTTAATTCTGTGCCCCGAAATACAGGCTGATTTGTTGCTCTATCTGACGTGCCAATTCTCTTAAGCCATTATCACGCGTGTTTCTCTCGCTTACACGGGTTGCGTATTCATCGCCAAGCACGTTAAAGCTCGCAACGCTTCTGGCGGATCGCTCCAGCACGCTTTGGTTTGTGCTCAAATCTACCAGACTAAATGAGGTTGTCTGGCTGAGCTGGGCGCGTGTGGTGTCGGCCGCAACTGTAATGTCCAGTTCGCTACGATTTTCGTTTATCGGCTCAATATATAATTTATAAGCGGGATTAATTGGCGCGCCACTAAGGTAAAAGCGGTCTATCAATTCATTGCGCAAAAACTGCCCCTCGCGATCAGGAATTGTCTCGACTTCAATTGTGCGAAGAGCGGCTGGAACGGCGTCACCACCAAGTGATTTCTTACCGTAAACGGGCGAAAAGCCGCATCCAGTTATCAATGTGAGCGATAAAACCATAGCTAAAAGAAAAGAGTATTTGTGCATCATCCGACCACCACATTTACAATTCTACCTGGCACATAGATAAATTTACGGATTTGCTTGCCTGTAATAGCGTTTTGTATATTTTCATCAGCGAGCGCCACGTCTCTGGCTTCGCTTTCTTGCGCGTCCTTTTGCAATGTGATGGTGGCCTTGACTTTACCGTTTACCTGAACGGCCATTGTCACAGTATCATTTTCCAGCAGTGACTTGTCTATCTGAGGCCAGGGTGCATCTGTAATAAGTGTGTCGTGACCAAGCATGGACCATACTTCTTCTGCCAAATGCGGCATTACGGGGTTCATACAAACAGCCAAATAGTGAAGCGCTTCGCGCAGTGCAAATTTATCACCTTCATCTGAAATTTTGAACTTTTCCATCATATTTGACAGTTCGCGGAGGCGCGCCACTGCCTTATTCATGTGGAAATCCTCTATATCCGCGGCAACCATGCTGGCCGTCTGATGAGATTTAATGCGGAGCTCGACAGCCCTGTCCGAGAGCTTGCCCGCTGATGAGGGTGCATCATTTGTGTCTCTGATGCCTTCCTCGTATAGCCTGTAAAGGCGATTCACATATTTCCATGCGCCGTCAACACCGCTTTCCGTCCATTCGAGATCACGATCAGGCGGGGAATCAGACAGGATGAACAGGCGCGTCGCATCCGCACCGTAAGTTTCCAGGATGTCCTGAGGATCAACGACATTTTTCTTGGATTTTGACATTTTTTCAACACGGCCCTGTGTTGCGGGTTTACCTGTTTCGGCGTGCGTAAAGTCATTACCGTCCTGATTGACTTGTGCGGGGAATAACCATTTACCGTTTTCATCCTTGTAGGTCACATGGGTAACCATGCCTTGCGTATAAAGCCCTGCGAAAGGCTCGTCTATATCAAGATAACCACAGTCCCTTAGCGCTTTTGTGAAGAAACGAGAATAAAGTAAATGAAGAACCGCGTGCTCCACCCCTCCGATATACTGGTCAACGCCCAGCCAGTTTTCAGCCCGTTGCTTATCAAATGCCTTATCCGTATTTCTTGGGTCGCAGTAGCGCGCAAAATACCAGCTTGATTCAAAAAACGTATCGAACGTATCCGTTTCGCGTGCGGCATCCGCACCACATTCGGGGCAGGACGTTTTTTTCCATATCGGGTGGTTGGAAAGAGGGTTGCCGGGTTTGTCAAAAGACACGTCCTTTGGCAATTCCACGGGCAATTGCTCATCGGGCACAGGCACCAGACCGCAAGAATCGCAATGAACAAAAGGCACAGGACAGCCCCAGTAACGCTGGCGGGATACACCCCAATCACGCAATCTGTATTGTGTTGTGCCCTTTCCGCTGCCTTTTTCCTCGATGCGCTTTATGATCTTTAGCTTGGCTTCATCTACGCTTAGGCCATTAAGGAATTGAGAGTTGGCCAAAACACCGCTTTCTGTGTAAGCGTCGGCACCGACCTCAAAATTGGATGGATCCTCGTTTTCGGGAATAACAACGGGTTTTATCGGCAGATTATATTTGTGTGCGAAATCATTATCACGCTGGTCGTGTGCCGGCACGCCAAATATTGCGCCCGTTCCGTAATCCATCAGGATGAAATTGGCAAGGTAAACAGGTAGCTGAACATCTTCAAGGAATGGATGCTGGACGCTGTGGCCCGTATTGAGCCCAAGTTTTTCGGCTTGCTCGATGGCTGCTTCGGATGTGCCTGTGGCCTCACATTGACGTTTGAAATCTTTATATTGCGCCGAATTGCCCGTTAACGTTTCGGCCATAGGATGGTCAGCGGCCAAAGCCACGAAGCTGGCACCAAAAATTGTATCGGGTCGCGTGGTGTAGACTTCGATCTTTTCGTCACTGCCAACAACATCGAATTTAAATTGCAGGCCTTGCGATTTTCCAATCCAGTTTTCCTGCATGATGCGGACTTTTTCGGGCCAGCGCTCTAAAGTTTTAAGGTCGTCAAGAAGCTCATCTGCGTAATCAGTAATCTTTAAAAACCACTGATTTAACTTTTTGCGCTCAACCGGTGCGCCTGATCTCCACCCCTTTCCATCAACAACCTGCTCATTGGCAAGGACGGTGTTTTCAACCGGATCCCAGTTAACAATTGACTCTTTGCGGTAAGCGAGCCCTTTTTTATAAAAATCCAGAAAGATTTTTTGTTCATGTCTGTAATATTCAGGATGGCAGGTCGCAATTTCGCGGCTCCAATCCAAAGATAGCCCCATGGATTTCAACTGCACGCGCATGGCATCAATGTTTTCATATGTCCACTCGGCCGGATGACGGTTATTTTCAATGGCCGCATTTTCAGCAGGTAATCCAAATGCATCCCAACCCATCGGGTGCAATACGTCATACCCTTTGGCGCGCCTGTATCGCGCTACTACATCACCAAGCGCGTAATTACGGACATGTCCAACATGGATTCGCCCGGATGGATAGGGAAACATTTCCAGCACATAATAGGGATTTTTCGGGGCGTCATCGGGCGCACGGAAGCTGTCTTTATCTTCCCAGTGCTTGCGCCATTTGTTTTCGACTGACTTTATATTATAGCGGGACATAAAATCTATGTGGCTCCCTGTGGTTAGTTATTCAAAGGATGTTTATGTTATTTCGAATCTTCGGTAATCCGGTACTGACGTGCACGGGTCAGAATTGCATCTTCCAGCTTCCTACCGGTTTCCGCGCTTGCGGGCGCGTCCTGCCAGCTGCTGCCGTTGGCAACTTGCTTGAAGACATTAACCTTGATATTTGAAGCGGCAAGCTCCTTGCCAAGAACAAAAACATTTAACTTAATACGTTCATTTGGTGTTTCGGGCGCAGTGTACCAATCTGTTAATATTGTACCACCAAATGGGTCAGCGCTGGCGATCGGCATGAAAGAAAGCGTGTCAAGTGAGGCACGCCAGAGATAGCTATTGACTGTAATGGAATCGTTATTGCTTTCTTTTTTACTGCCAAGGATGCCGCCTTCACCAAGGATGCCGCCGCTACCAAAAATGCTTGGGGCTTCCTGATATATATCGTTGGAGCCGGTGGCGGCGCGATCTGCCCCTGTTGGATATCGCGCCTCTGGCTGGACATCACTGTTGCAGGCGCCAAGCAAGGCAGCAACGCAAACGGGGAAAAGTAAAAACAAGGAACTTTTTTTATAAAACATCGGTGACCCTTCATTTCTTAACTTGCACACATTAATATATATGCTTGATGGATATAAGGATATTATTTAATGTTATATACAACAATTGGCAAGGAATAGCTGGGTTTTTTGGTAAAAGGCCTCACAGTCTGTGAAAAAGCGATAGTTGCAAAAATGCCACGCCACAATCAAAAATATCATCATGCCTTAACAGCCTCCTTGTTTTTCAGAACGAAATAGTAAAAATTAAGCTGTGATTTGATATGAATCACGAATCAAAAAAAAGGGCCCTCGGGTCTTAAATTCACAAATGGTTTTATTTTATTGCGTAGAAATTGGAGGATAAACCATGAAAAAACTACTACTTAGCAGTGCAGCCGTACTAGGTCTAGCAATTGCTTCACCTGCACTAGCGCAGGATGATAGCGCTCTTAGCTTGGACATTGGCGGTCACTATAAAGGTTATGTATCATACATTGATCAAGATGATATCGGTGATGATGTAAACGACGTTGATTGGCTACAAGAAACAGAACTTCACCTACAAGGTGAAACAACTCTGGACAATGGTCTAACAGTTGGTGCTCACATCGAACTAGAAGTTGATGGTGGCGATGACTCAGCAGTTGACGAATCATATGCTTACTTCTCAGGCATGTGGGGACGCATTAACGCTGGTAACGAAGATGGTGCCGCATACTTGCTACAAGTTGCTGCTCCTGCAGCTGATGACAACGTTGACGGTATCCGTCAATACGTTACAGGCTTCAATTCCGGTGGATTTGATATCGACACAGATGGTGACGGTGCTGATGATGCTCTTGGTGTTTTCGATGGTCTTGACTACGACAACGATATTGCCAACAACTCAAACAAGTTGACTTACCTAACACCGATCTTTGCTGGCTTCCAGGCTGGTGCGTCATACACACCCGACGTTTCCGGTACATCTCTTGTAGATTCTTCTGGCAACCCAGTTGGCGCAAGCACAAATGCTTTTGGTAATGGCTTCGAAGACGAAGATCTATACAACGAAGCATACGAAGTTGCTGCGCGTTATGAAGGTGCTTACAACAATGTAGGTTTCATCGCTGGTGCAGGTTACTCATTTGCCGAAGCTGGTACAGCTGCCGATGATTTCGATCAGTGGAACGTAGGTCTTGACCTTGACATGGGTCCATTCGGACTTGGTGCTGTATACACAGAAGCTGATGCCGGAACAGGCGCTGCTACTGAAACAGACACAATTGTTGTTGGTGCTGACTACACAACAGGCCCATTCAAACTTGGTGCTTCATACCTAAACCTAGATAACGATGCTATTGAAGCAGACCGTTACACAGGTGGTGTTGTATACACATACGGCCCAGGCATGAGCTTCCGCGGTTCTGTAAGCTACATCGATGCCGAAGCTGGTGGCGATGATGCTGATGGTACAAACGTACTACTTGGTACACAAGTTAACTTCTAATCTTAAGAAGTATACGAAATTTAAAGGGCGTCCCATCCGGGCGCCCTTTTTATTTGTAACTAAAGTTCCTGATGTTGATTGAAGAAAACAGAGTTTTGAGGTTCAGGAAATATCTTGAATTGCAATAGAAAAGCCCCCATCCCGCTTTTGGCGAAATGAGGGCATTTTAACTGTCTTAAGATATTTAATAGGGTGCTTTGGCTTCATCAACCAACATCTGCACCGCATCATTGCGTGACTTAATATCCTGATTCTTGCCACCCAAAGTACGTATAGCAACAGTACCTTCCTCGGCTTCTCGTTTACCAACGACAAAGATATAGGGGACTTTCAGAACGGAGTGCTCGCGTATCTTGAAGTTGATTTTTTCGGAGCGGGCATCGATCTCAACACGCAAACCCTTCTCCCAAAGATCTTTATAAAGCTCTTCCGCATAAGGCTTGGCCTCATCGGTGATTGGGGCAACCACACATTGAACAGGTGACATCCATATCGGCATTCTACCTGCATGGTTTTCAATCAGAATTCCAATAAACCGCTCCAATGAACCTAAAATAGCCCGGTGAAGCATTACTGGTCTGTGTTTGTCGCCGTCTTCGCCGATATAAGTGGCATCAAGACGCTCAGGCATTACAAAATCAAGCTGTATTGTTCCGCACTGCCAGCTTCGTCCGATGGCATCGGTCAGGTGAAACTCAAGCTTAGGGCCATAAAATGCACCCTCGCCCTCAGCTATCTCATAATCAAGCTCGGCGGTTTTAACGGCTGTTTCCAGTGCTTCTTCAGCGCGATCCCAAGTATCATTGTTGCCGGCACGTGTCTCAGGGCGCGTTGCCAGCTTCACTTTTATTTTTTCAAAACCAAAATCGGTATATACAGATTGGAGAAGCTGGCAAAAGGCGATTGTTTCTTCTGTGATCTGATCCTCGCGACAGAAAATATGGGCATCATCCTGCGTCATCTGGCGCACACGCATTAGACCATGCAGCGCGCCATGGGCTTCGTTGCGATGACAACAACCAAATTCCGCCATACGTATTGGCAGGTCACGATATGACTTTATGCCCTGCTTGTATATCTGGACATGTGCCGGGCAGTTCATCGGCTTAATCGCCATAAATTCTTTTGGTTCTTCCTTAAAAACGGGCCCGTCCTCATCTGTGCTCGGTACGACATCAGGCACAACGAACATATTTTCGCGGAATTTTGACCAGTGGCCGGATGCTTCCCAGAACTTGGCATTCATCAATTGGGGTGTTTTAACCTCCTGATATCCTGCATCGCGTAAACGACGGCGAATATATTGCTCCATCTGGTTGTAAATGATATGCCCCTTCGGGTGCCAGAACACGGAACCTTGCGCTTCTTCTTGAAAGTGAAACAGCTCTAATTCGCGGCCAAGCTTACGGTGGTCGCGTTTCTCGGCTTCTTCCAGCATTGTCAGATAGGCTTCAAGTTCTTTTTCATTTCTCCATGCAGTGCCGTAAATACGGGTCAGCATTGCGTTGTCGGAATTTCCGCGCCAGTAGGCCCCGGCAACTTTCATTAACTTAAATGCGTGGCCAATTTGCTTTGTATTGACCATATGTGGGCCACGGCAAAGGTCCAGCCAGTCTCCCTGGCGGTAAATGGTAATTGTTTCGGTCTCAGGCAAATCACTGATAAGTTCGGCCTTGTATTCTTCGCCGATAGATTTGAAATGCTTGATGGCCTCATTCCTGTCCCAGACTTCACGTTCAAAATTCTGGGCGGCATCCACTATATCGTGCATTTTCTTTTCAATCTTTTCCAGATCTTCTGTAGAAAAGGGCTCATCGCGTGCAAAATCGTAATAAAATCCGTTTTCAATCACGGGGCCAATGGTAACCTGCGTACCCGGGAAAAGCTCCTGCACGGCTTCGGCAAGAATATGTGCCGCATCATGGCGTATCAGCTCAAGCCCCGCTTCATCGTCACGCTTTATAATGTTTAATTGGGCATCTCCCTCTATCGGACGCTTTAAGTCCCACAAATTGTCATTGACTGATACGGCAACAGAGGCTTTCGCCAGGGATTTTGAAATGGACTCAGCAATTTCCATTCCTGTGGTGCCGCGCGCATACTCACGTTTGTTTCCATCCGGGAAAGTAATGGTCATTTTGTCAGAAGTTTTTTGCGCTGCCACGTCACTCATAATTTTTACCTGTAAGTTTTTGAAGATATTTTCTTGTAAGGTCTCTATTACAACCTTATACGCCCTTAAAAATCAAGCTTTTTGAAGGGGAGACCTAATAGCATGTTGCCTTTGTCACGCTCTCGGTCTCGGAAATTTCGCGCCCGGTTATTACGACATCGCGATTGGCTACAGTATAGCATTCAAATATAGGGATTAATGTTCTTAATACAAACCTTAACCGATACCCATCATAAAACGGCCCGCTGGAGCAAACCTGCTCACGTCCGCCCGATTGAAGGCGAAAATTGGATCTATGGTGCGTTACTACTCCCGCGGAAGAGGTGTGAGGCTTGCTCTCGACAGTGCCATAGACCGACCAGGGCGCACGATTAATAATTTCAAAACAGTATGGATAGGGAGAAAGGAGCTGTGCATCTGCTCTGGGCGATATTGCAATCACGGCAAAAAATAGCATCACTAACAGGACAGAGTTTCTCATAAAATAAATATAGGGCTTTTCCTGGCGCCCTTCCAGACTTAAATCACGGGGGACACGTTCTGATCCTGCTCGGGATCGGGCGCGTTCTCTGGCTTAATGTTATCCTGCTCGGGAACGGCTTCCAGATAACCGCCCAGTGACTTCATGAAGAGACCGTCAGGGTTTTCGGTGTAATACTCAAAGAGATCGGAAAGCTCTTCGGGTGTATAGTCTCCCTTGGTATCAAATTCAGCCAATTCCGGCATGTTTTTATAAAGCTTGTTGTTATAACCGACCGCCGCCATATTAAACTGATCCCTTGTAATATCTATATCCATGGCATGAAGAAAAGTATGTGTAACAGCGTTACAATTTTGGCCGATTGTCCTGGTGCATAAGGGAATATAGAACAAATCCATATCATTGATAATATCGCCGATACGGCATGCATCAATCCATTCTGTCAGAATATCATGCTTATCGCCTTCCATGACAACCTGCTGGTGTTGGGCATTATCAATGGCCCAAGGGCCTTTGGTAACAACGGATTTTAGCCGCGGAAATGTTGTTGCGTTATCAAACCGTCTTGCAACAGCCTCAAAAGGCTTGGATAGATTTAAAGAGCTAAAGATTGATTTTGCCGCGGCTTGTAATGATCCGCCACCATGGTTGAGTCTGTTTTTTTTGGGGTGCCAAGTCGTGCCATGCATTTCTGAGACGACCTCACCTTCCGGATCTTTCAAAACCAGATAGGAGTGACAGGTGTCCTGTCCAAAAATAAGCTGATCCCATCTTCCGAGATTCATATTTTGTTCGGCGAGTACGATTTGCCAATTTCCCATAAGTGGTATATTAGCAAATTTACACCTTAACTGTCAAAAAAACCAATATAGTCAAGCGGGTGAGCCCGGTACGCCCTTGGTCGTTGAATATTCGAAATGCAATGGGGTATCGGGGTTAAGGCGATGATAAATATCATGCGCGGCCTGAGCAGCCTCGGCAAATCCGGTCAGGATAAGCTTTAGTTTTTTCGGATAGGTCGCCACATCACCTATGGCATATACCCCGTCTCGATTGGTCTGGCAGGTTTCCGGATTAACCGCTAACTCTTTTTTGGACAGCTCAAGTTCCCAATGCGATATCGCACCTAACGATGTAGACAAGCCAAAAAAGCAAAGAAGCGCGTCAGCTTTGATCTGCTTTTGGTTGCCATCCATATCGGCCAGATCAATATGATCTATCCGGCCTTCGGAACCCCTTATATCTTTTAACTGGTAAGGGGTTTCTATTTTTACCAGTCCTTTTTCGCGCAAATCCTGAAGCTTTGAAACGCTGTCTGGTGCGCCCCTGAATTTATCACGGCGGTGGATAATGGTTATTGATTTTGCGATGGGTTGCAGGGCTATGGCCCAATCCAACGCTGAATCCCCGCCACCGGCTATGGCTACGTCACAATCTTTGAATTGTGATTTGTTCCGGCACGCATAAAAAACGGATGTGCCCTCAAAATCTTTTATATTTTCGATTGGTGGGCGGTTCGGACCGAATGCGCCGGCACCCGCTGCAATGATAACGGCGCCTGCATCGACTGTATTGCCGCGTGCTGTTTTTAGAATAAAACGACCATCTTTTTCCTGAAGCCCCTCAACGGGCGAACCCAGATGATAGACAGGGTTAAAGGCGGCGGCCTGCTTTTCCAGATTCTCAATCAAGCCGCCGGCTGCAATTTCGGGCAGGCCCGGTATATCATAAATCGGCTTTTCAGGGTAAAGCGCGGTACATTGCCCGCCAATTTCTTCCAGAGCATCAAAAACATGGCTTTTCAGCCCCAACATGCCGCATTCAAAAACGGCAAACAGGCCGACCGGCCCTGCGCCAATAATCGCAACATCTGTTTTGGTGTGTGTCATTGGAAAACTTTTTTGTGTATGAAATTAGTCGGGCGTCGGTGCATCAAAGGCGCTGGTTAATGCGCTATAACCGCTCAAACTGTTTTTCTCAAGGATTTCCCATGATGTTGGATTCTCCTTAAGCTCACTGTTTTCTATAAAATCAGCAAAAGGACTTCCGGCAGATATTTTGCCGGTCTTGACCGCCACCAGATATTCCTTCGCCATGATATATTTTTGAAGGCGTTCCAAATCCCTATCGTTTGGCAAATGGGCATTTCTAAACATGCTCATATTGTGTTCAAGATCGTTCAGCTTAACGTCAATCCCATCGTTATTTAAAGAGCAGCGTTCGATAAAATCAAAATACATCTCGCCCGGTTTTTTGGTGACACTGGCTACGCCTGCAATTACGCGTTCGGAAAACCCGGCTTCGCGCAAATCATCAAGCTCCCAATCACTATCCTCAACCACATCATGCAATATACCTATAATGCGCTTGGTGGTTGAGCGTGTCCCGTTATAACCGACATATAAGGGGTGTGCGGCATAATCATCCCCGTTCCACTGCTTCTGTTCAAAAAGCGCAGATGAAAAAATTAACAGCGCAAGGTTTTCTGAGGCACGCCATTCTTCGCCGCTTGCCTCACATCTTAATTTTTGCGCATCAATTTGTTCTAATATCTGCTCTTTTGAAAACATAAACGCTTAGTACCTGTATGTATCTGATTTGAAAGGACCTTCTGTCTCCACACCGATATAATCCGCCTGATCTTTTGACAGTTCAGTCAGTTGCGCGCCGACTTTATCAAGGTGAAGGGCGGCAACTTTCTCGTCCAGATGTTTTGGAAGGACGTAGACCTGATTGTCGTAATTGTCTGCGTTGTTCCAAAGCTCAATCTGCGCAAGTGTCTGGTTTGTAAAAGATGCACTCATAACAAATGAGGGGTGTCCCGTTGCACAACCAAGATTAACAAGACGTCCCTCGGCCAGCAAAATGATGCGCTTGCCATCCGGGAATTCGATCTGGTCAACTTGAGGTTTGATATTCGTCCATTTCATATTGCGGATCGGCTCAACCTGAATTTCATTGTCGAAATGCCCGATATTACAGACAATTGCCATGTCCTTCATCTCGCGCATGTGGTCGACAGTAATAATGTCCTTGTTCCCGGTTGCCGTTACGAAAATATCGGCGCGGGTTGCGGCATTTTCCATTGTAACCACTTCGTAACCTTCCATGGCGGCCTGAAGCGCACAAATCGGGTCAACTTCCGTTACAAGCACGCGGGCACCAGCCTGACGCAATGACTCGGCTGAGCCCTTACCGACATCACCATAACCCGCAACCACGGCCACTTTACCGGCCAGCATAACATCAGTTGCACGGCGTACGGCATCAACCAAGGACTCGCGGCATCCGTATTTATTGTCAAATTTTGATTTTGTCACTGAGTCATTAACATTGATGGCAGGGGCCAGAAGCTTGCCTTTCTTGGCAAGGTCGTATAAGCGGAGCACGCCCGTTGTTGTTTCTTCAGAAATACCTTTTATGTCATCGAAATATTGCGGGTATTTTTCGTGCATCAATTGTGTCAGATCGGCACCATCATCCAATATCATATTGGGTTTCCAGCCATCCGGGCCATTAATAGTTTGCTCGATGCACCAGATATACTCTTCTTCTGTTTCACCCTTCCATGCAAATACGGGTGTACCTGTCGCGGCAATGGCAGCAGCTGCATGATCTTGTGTTGAGAAAACATTACATGAGCTCCAGCGCACCTCGGCTCCAAGAGCTTGCAGGGTTTCAATCAGAACCGCGGTCTGGATTGTCATGTGAAGGCATCCTGAGATGCGTGCACCTTTAAGGGGTGATTTGCCCTCATATTCTTCGCGCAATGCCATAAGGCCGGGCATTTCGATTTCGGCAAGTTCGATTTCCTTGCGACCCCATTCGGCGAGCGAAATATCTTTAACTTTATAATCATTTTCTACGGTTTTTGCGGCGACTGACATGTAATTTCCTTGCGGTTCTAAAGTTTCAAAAATTTATAAAAGTATTTAGTAAAATCTTTACCTTTGCGCGACATAATTAAGCATCAGAGGCCAAAAAGCAAGCCTTAATCAAGGTTAGAACAGAGTCAGAGATTACTATGCTCGATAAAAAATTTTCATCTGCCAAAGCGGCAACAAAATTTACTTACAAACATATTCCGCACCATAAACGGTCTTATGAAATTATGGCGCTGGATGCCGAAGCCGGATACAAGCCCGTCGGCCAGTACACTGTGCTGGATTTGTCGGAAGAGGCAAATTTATCTGAAAAAAAGGTTATGAACCTGATTTCGATTATGAACGGGAAATCTGACCTGATTGATATTTCCGGTGATGTTGCGGGAAGTCGGCTTTATTTTAATGAGGGGAAGGAAGAGCGGGGCCGCAAAAAGGTCGTGTTCTATAAACAGGACGGTACGGGCGTGTCCAGGGAAAACGCCCTTTTACTTATAAACAAGGAGGTTTGGGGAAATGCCTAACATTCAAGAAATCAGCGCCCTTTTTTCGGCGAATGCGGACGGGATAACTGCAGAAGCATCATATGAAAACAATCTGTCTAAACCCTTCACAAGTCCCGGTGCTTCACGCTAGGACTTAACCCCTTTTTTTCAAAAAAGGATTTTAAGCTCTCGGCCATATAAACAGAGCGGTGCTTGCCGCCTGTGCAGCCAATAGCAATAGTCAAATAAGATTTGCCTTCGGCCTCGTATGCCGGAATTAAAAAATCGACCATATCTGTAAATTTATTGAAGAAAGGCGCGAAATTTGCGTCTTTTTCTATATAGGCCCCAACCTTATCATTTTGCCCTGTCAGGGGTTTCAGGTTTTCGTCCCAATGCGGGTTTTTCAAAAAACGTACATCAATAACAATATCGGCATTATCTGGCGCACCATTTTTAAACCCAAAGGACATAAAGGTCATTGCCATATGGGCCACGGATTGACCGGCGGCCTCCAGTTCCTGCTCCAGCCGATGGCGCAAATCATGAATGGACAATGTGCTGGTATCAACCATGATGTCAGCGAAATGGGCAATGGGTGCAAGCATTTCTGCCTCCAGCCTTATTCCCTCCCCAACGGTCTTGTCCTTGGCCATAGGGTGTTTGCGCCTTGTCTCGGAGAAGCGGTTTTGCAGAACTTGCGCGTTACAGGACAGATAGATCAGCGAAGCCTGCCATTCCCCGGTCTTTGTGAAATGCGATAAAAGAGTTTCCAGCTCTGCGGCTGAAAAATGACGCGTACGGCTATCTACACCGAAGGCCAGTTTCGCAGAGCCTGATGTTTCGCCGGCAAGAAGTGTTTCAATCTGGTCGAGGGGAAAATTATCAAAGGCCTCATAACCCATATCTTCCAGGCATTTTAGCGCCGTGGACAATCCCGCGCCAGACTGGCCCGTTACGATGATGATGGTGTTAAGCGCTTTATCCATATTAATTTATATGTACCAAAGGCAGACGCATGACAAACTTTGCGCCCGTAATTTTTTCGTTTTCTCCATATTTATTTCCCGCGGTTAGTGATCCGCCATGCGCCTCTACAATCTGTCTCGAAATGGAGAGTCCCAAACCGGAATGTTGGCCGAAGCCTTCATGGTCGGGTCGGGATGTGTAAAAGCGCTGGAAGATTTTTTCGGCATCTTCTGTATTCAAACCTGGCCCCTGATCTTCAATCGTGACAAAGAGATCATTTTGCCGGGTTTCAATTTTGATGGTGATTATGCCGCTTTCCGGTGAAAAAGACAGGGCATTATCTATAATATTATTAAACACCTGTACCAATCGCTCGGGGCTTCCGGCGATTGTAGTTGGCATGTCGCTTTTGTTTTCCAATTTTACAGTCTTTTTTTCCTGATTATTGTCCAGGCGCAAATTATAATTTTCAACAATTTCTCCCAAAAGAGCTCTCAGGCCGATGGCCTCCCCTTCATCGCGGGCCAGCTCGGCGTCCAGGCGCGAGGCGCGTGATATATCGGTCACCAGACGGTCGAGGCGCGTAACATCGTTTTGGAGTATATTGATAAGCTGTTGGCGATCTTCCTCGGTTTTCACAAAAGGCAGGGTTTCCAAAGCGCTTCTCATTGACGTTATCGGATTTTTCAATTCATGTGATACGTCTGCTGCAAAACTCTCTATGGAACGCATTCTCTCCCAAAGGGCATGAACCAGCGCACGCAGCGCGATTGAGAGCTCACCAATTTCATCGCCGCGGGCGCTCATGTCGGGGATTTCAGCCTCCTTGCCCTGGCCTGTGCGTATTGTCTCTGCTGCTTTGGCCAAACGCCTTAAGGGTGTTGTTATCGTGCTGACTAAAAGCAAGGATACCGAAAGGGAAATAAACAGGATGATGAAAAATATTCTGAAAATATCGTTTTTCAGATTCTGTAACGTCTGGTCAACTTCTGTCGCAAGCTTGGAAACAGACAGAGCGCCTGCAACCTCTCCGTTAATCACGATTGGCAGCGCGCTGGAAAACACAAGTCTTGAACTGTTGGCACTCCAGACACTTAAATTCATTTTGCCGCTCAGTGCTGCTTCTATGCCGGGAAAGCTCGCGGCATTTGCGGGATCTGTATAAGGATACTCAGGCAGATCATATTCAATTTTAAAGATATTAAAGAAATTCGAGAGCAGATTTTCGGTTATCATATCAAGCCAGACGCGCCCTCCATCTGTATCATTCCCGAAACCTTCAATCTGCATACTATCGGCCAGGACGGTTCCGCGGCTGTCAAACAGGACAAGCCGCTTGGACGGGTCGCCCCCCATCCTTTGAAAGAAAGGGCCAGCGGCATCACTCATTGAATTGGCAGAGTCTGGAGTATCGCCCTCATAAAGTCTGTTTTTTAAAGCTGTGACATAAAGCTCGCTTTGGGTGTGTAATAACTCAAGCTGGGATGTGATAAGATTCGTCCTGTATTGTCCCAACAGAATAAGCCCGAAAATAAGAAGTATAACCGGAATAAGATTAACCCCCGTAACCGTAAAAATCATACGGGCGGGGTTATAGTTGCGGCGTTTACTATAGCCTGAATCGCGGTTAAAGCGGGCCAATGCCTGTCCCGCATAAGATGGAATAGTGCCCGAGACTTTATGAAGAAGGCTCTTGGTATTTGTATCCGAGTCCATAAAGTGTTTCTATCTGATTAAAGCTTTGATCGGCATCCTTGAATTTTTTACGGATGCGCTTGATGTGAGAGTCAATGGTGCGGTCGTCAACATAGATGTTTTCACCATAAGCAGCAGTGATGAGCTGGTCGCGCGTTTTAACATGGCCTGGTTTATCAACGAGGGATTTGACCAGCAAGTATTCGGTCACGGTCAGGATAACAGGCTCGCCCCGCCAAGTGCAGGTATGCCGCTTATCATCCAGTTCCAGTGGCCCGCGTAAAATCATATTGCCTGATTGCGCGGCTGGCCCGGAGGGGGCAGAGTTTGGTGTTTCACTGCTGCGCCTTAGAAGGGTTTTAATGCGTTCGATTAGAAGACGCTGTGAAAATGGCTTTGTAATATAATCATCCGCCCCCATGCGCAGGCCGATAATCTCATCAATTTCATCATCTTTGGAGGTGAGAAAAATGACAGGGAAATTATGGGACGCTCTTAGCTTCTGGATAAGCTCAATGCCATCAAGCCGCGGCATCTTAATATCAAGTATGGCAAGCTCGGGAGGGGCGGCGTTTATGCCCTCAAGACCCTCAACACTGTCATTATAAACGGTTACATCAAACCCCTCACTTTTCAGCGCAAGGGAAACGGATGCGGTTATATTTTTATCGTCATCGACAAGGGTGATTTTTTGACTCATGGATAACAATCTACCACGATTTTAAAATTTTGAAACTAGAGGATCTTGCCCTATTTTGCGATATCGCCGGTGGTTCTTATCCTTTTTCTCTGGATACACGTTGTCCCATTCGGAAACATCGGCACTAAAATTCATTTCACGCTCGTATTTTCGCGCCATTTCACCGGTACACTCTTTGGCGCGATCAACAATGTCGGTTACCGCCCTGCAAACCATATAGTCGCATTTCGGACAACCCTCTGCTGAACTATTGGGAATATTTGCGCCTATTTCTACTGCCCTGTTAGCGGTTTTTTCTATAATGTCTTGGAAAATATCCAATGACCGATCTTTTGACAGGCCACATGATTCTGTCCCAAACTTAACGAAGTCGGAAACTTTCAACTTATTCTTTTTACCATTGATGGTAAGGGCTCCGTGATGCGCCTCATCATCCCCGAATTCATGGAAAATCGAGGTGTTCAGAGTATCATAAGTAGGTGATAGCCGTGTGGAGGTGAAATCATCTTCTCCGGGATTTTGTACTTTTAGAAAGGAGATGTTTTTCAAATGCATGTCACCATCTCTTATCGCCCATGAGCTCACGGCCTTTCTGTACAAATTTTCAAGATCTTTTTGCAAAGCGTCCGGATCATTGTCGTCATGCACTTTTTCTTTGAAAAGTTTAGCGACCTTTTCCATGCTGAGACTAAATTTATAAAGACCATTAATGTCGCTTTTTTCCTGCTTTATCCGCGCTGCCGTACACATGTCTTGAATCAGGTAGCGCTGCTGGTCATCGGCACTCTGCGGGACATCAAAGCGCTCAACCAGAAGGGCGGGCGGTGCTGATTCACCGACATTGACTAAGGCATGGGCGGGTACATCTAGCCCTGCTTCCCCAGCAAGCTGCAGCCCCATCCACTCAAGAAGCTCTGAGGCACGCCATTCCTCGGTTCCGCCGAATTTCAGAATATGGGTAAATGAGCCTCCCATAGCATGATGGATTTGTCCTTCTGAATCCAGAGCTACTGGCATTTTCATCTGCATGCCCGACATACGCGGAGTGCCGTGAAATTTAGCACGTTCCGCAACTTCTTTTTCAATATCGTTGTTAATGCTATCAGCTCTTGGGCCCAGATAAGATCCGGAAAACCAGACTCCGCCATCTGTGTGATCTTTCAGTCTTGATGTCAATTGATCCGGATCGCGGTTTTTTGAAAAGCTTTCATCTTCGGCAATAGTAATATTTGATAAATAGCGAATACCGCTTCGCAAATACGAAATCTGCGAAGGCGAGCCAAGCGCGCCTCTAAGCCAGCCTTCGGGCTGAAGGTTTTTTAAGAATGCGGGCATGTCGTCTTCATCAGGAAAGCGGAACAGAAGGGCTGCTTGTGTGTCTTCCCTGCTCCAGGTCATCTCCCCGTTATTGTAATGTAGCGTGCCGATTTGCTCGCCATACCATGCAACTTTGAGGTCTACCCGACCTTCACCCGCTGCGTCTTTAAAATTTTCCCTCGTTGTCATAAGGGTAATAATGCCGCCTATGAGTTAATATTATGCTAATTTTTTCAGTATATCGCCTATGAGATACAAAGACCCGGCGCATATTGCTGTGATGGGCGTATCGGTAGTTTTGCTAATTTGGTTTACGGCTGTATTAAAGTCGGGCGCAGTAGAGATTTTCAAGTCGGGGAAGGTGTTTTTCAGAAGGCTTCCCAAATCGCCTATATCGTATCCGCTATCTTCTCCCGGCACGGGAATACATGTGACACTATCAATATGGGGCGCCAGACAGTCCATAAATGTAACCGGGTTTTTGCGTTTCAGCATGCCTGTAATTAAGTGTATGGGTCGGCCATTTTGTTTGCGCCATTTCTTTAATTGCAAGGCCAGTGCCATCGCGCCATTTTCGTTATGCGCACCATCAAGGTAAAGCTCCGACCCGGCAGGAAGTTTTCCTAAAATGGCCTCATCTTCAATTTGTTCAAGGCGTCCGCGATGCTTGATTTGTGTAATACCTTTCTTGAGGTCGTCAACAAGAAAGACTGTTTTTAAGCAATGCTCAGCTGCGCGCAAAGCCATAATGGATGTGGCCGCATTTTCGATCTGGTGACGTCCGGTCAGATTGGGGAAGGGGTAGTCCTCTATCCGGTCGCCATGAATAAGGCGGAAGCCAAGGGGTGTTTCCTCGAAAAACCAGTCCCTTCCGTAAAGATAAAGTTTCGCGCCAACCTCCTCGGCCTTTTTGATAAAAACATCGTTCACACCTTCGCGCAAAGCCTGAAGAGATTGGGGTGCGACTACGCAAGGGCAACCTTTTTTCATGATACCCGCTTTTTCCGTGGCAATCGCTGTCAGGCTTTCTCCCAGAAAATCCATATGGTCATATCCGATAGAGGTGATGATGGACGCTGCGGGCGAGGGGATAACATTTGTGGCATCCAGCCGTCCGCCTAATCCTGTTTCTATCAGACAAAAATCGGCCTTATGGCGTGAGAAAGCCAGTAAGGTTGCGGCAGTTGCCACCTCAAAATAGGTGATCGGCGCACCTGCGTTCACCTCACCACATTCATCCAGCAATGCCAGCAGTTCATCTGTTTTAATCTCTTTTCCAGCCAGAACAATTCTCTCATTAAAAGCTATGAGATGTGGGGAAATTGTGGCGTGCACGGATTTTTCAGATGCTTCCAAACAGGCGCGCAAAATGGCTATAACCGAGCCTTTGCCATTTGTGCCGGCAACATGGAAAACTGGGGGCAAGGCCAAATGCGGATCACCAAGCTCATGCAGGAAACGCTCGATACGCTCAAGTGATAAATCTATAAGCTTTGGATAGAGCGCGGACAGCTTCGCAGTTATCGAAGAAAGTCTTTCTTCAATCTCGGGGCTGTCTGACTGATATGTATATTTAGCGGGTTTTGCCTGCATGTTTAACAGGCTCTTTCTTGATGCCTTTACGGGCTATCGGTTTTTCTGACGCTTTTGCGGCACGCTTTTCATCCAGACTTGCAACCGTTCCGCCGGTATTTTTGCCGGAGGTTTGGGCTGAGTTTTTGCCTTTGGTGGAGTCATCTTTTGCGGATGTTGTGCTACCTCTACCGCCGTTTTTGCTATTACTATGGGTTAGAAGTCCCAGGATACGACCGATTGTGGCATTGAGATCTTTCCTGTTTGTAACCATATCGACCATGCCATGCTCCAATAAATACTCGGATGTCTGGAAGTCATCAGGAAGCTCTTCGCGAATAGTTTCTTGTATAACACGTTTTCCGGCAAATCCAATTGTGGCGCCGGGCTCGGCAATATGAATATCGCCCACCATGGCAAAAGAGGCGCTGACCCCGCCAGTTGTCGGATTTGTCAGCAAAACAATATAAGGAAGACCTGCATCCTTGACCATTTTTGTCGCAATAATCGTACGTGGCATTTGCATAAGGGAAATCGCCCCTTCCTGCATACGCGCGCCGCCTGAGGAGGGAACCACGATAAGTGCGGAATTATTTTTAACTGCGGTTTCGGCGGCCACTACAATGCCTTCACCAACGGCGGCTCCCATCGAGCCTCCCATAAAGGCGAAATTAAAAGCGGCAACAACAGTTTTGCACCCGCCGATTTTACCCTCAGCCACAATAATTGCATCTTTTTCTTTTGTCTTGGCGCGGCTGTCTTTAAGGCGATCAGCATATTTTTTCTTGTCTTTAAATTTAAGCGGGTCTTCGGGAACTGATGGCAAGGAGATGCGCTTCCACTGCTTGTCATCAAAAAGAAGGTTAAGGCGGTCTTCTACCGCGATTTTCAGGTGTTCGCCGCAATGATGGCAAACATTCAGATTTTCCGCGAGCTCACGATGGAACAGCATGCCGTTGCAAGAAGGGCATTTTTGCCAGAGATTGTCCGGAACATCTTTTTGTTCACCGACTATAGAGCGGATTTTGGGGCGTATGTAATTTGAAATCCAGTTCATAACGAATACCTGCTTTTCTTCTTTTAAAGTGCGCCTGACAGGTCTTTAACCTGTTCGACCACCTTGTTTATCACATTTTTTGTATCGGTTTGTCCAATCGTCTTTACAATGGCAGATCCCACGACCACTGCATCTGCAATTTGTGCCATATCTTTGACGTGATCAGGCGTTTTTATACCGAAACCGACAGCCAAGGGCAATCGTGTTTTTTTGCGCAGGCGTTTAAAATGGTCCTCCAGCTGGGCTGATGAGGCACTTTTTGTGCCCGTAATGCCTGCCACAGCCACATAATATAAAAAGCCGCTCGCACCGTCCAAAATAACATCGGCACGGGTATCGCTGCTGGTCGTGGTAATCAGCCTGATGATATCCAGACCGGCTTTTTTTGCATGCGTTCGCAGATCTCCTGCCTCTTCGGGGGGAAGGTCAACTATAATCATGCCATCTACGCCGACCTCTTTGGCGCGGCTACAGAATTTTTCCAGACCGAAATGGTAAACTGGATTTGCATACCCCATAACGATAATGGGCGTGTCGTGATCTGAGGCGCGAAAATCGGCAACCATATCGAGTACCTTTTCCAACGTCATGCCGGCCTCTAACGCGCGCTCGCCCGCCTCCTGTATAACAGGCCCATCCGCCATCGGATCGGCAAAAGGAATTCCGATTTCAATGAGGTCTGCCCCTGCATCCGGCAAGGCTTTGAAGAGGTCAAGCGAGGTCTGGTAATCCGGGTCGCCGCCCATAACGAAGGGTATCAGGGCGCTTCTGCCCTTTGCTTTCAGGTATTCAAAACGCTTCGTTATCCGGCTTTTCATGCATCATCCTTCAAAGAGAGGTAAATAGGGACCTCGCGTTTTTCGGGGTCGAAAAAATCAGGCCCGTAAATTTCAAAATCTACTTCAAAGCGGCGTTTTAAATCGCTTCCCCATATTTCCTGCCATTTCTCAATCAGGGCCCGCGGCTGCTCGCCACGCGCCTTGGCGCAGGCATATTGTGCCTTTGGTATATGGCGTAAATCCATATTGTCGGGAATGGCGCTGTCATCTTCTACGCGGCATCCGATTGTAAAGCGGTAAGGTTTCGTGTGGTCGCCCTCGTAATCGGAGTAAACGGCGTAAATCGTATCATCAACACGGCCGGTGATTTTTGAAAGCGCATCTTCTTCGTAAAACATTTGCCAGAGTGCGTTAATATGGTCGGCGGCCTTACCTTCTGCGTTATCGGTGCGGATGGAAAGACCTATGACGTTAAAGCCGCCAATTGTTTTTTTCTCTAAAATCATGGGACATGTTTTATCAAAGCGGGGTATAAGCGGTAAAGCTATTTATTCGCCCTAGATAAATTTTCTATATGCGATCTGACACGGGCAAATTCATGGTCGAGATTTTCTATTAAGTCAGGATCGTACTCTCCCTTTTCCGATGAATCCTGCAAATCAGCGGCAATATCACCCAGTTTCAGGGCGGCTGCTGACCTTGCTGCCCCTTTCAGGGAATGGGCGGTCTCGGTCACAGCGTGCCTGTCATCATTAGCGTGGGCTTCTTTTAATTTGGAAATCAGGGGGGAGGTCATATCGACAAACATGCCCAGCATCTCGATGGCGCTGTCATCCAATGTTCCCATCTGCGCCTCCAGTGTTTTCAGGCAAATGGCATCATAACCCTTATTCAAATCGGGCGCCGAATCTTTCTCTGCCTCTGTATTTCTCTGGCTTTCGACACTATTATTCAAAAGGCCCCACCGTATTAAAAGCCTGCGAAAATGCCCTAAGGACACAGGCTTCAACAGGCACTCGTTAAAGCCGTGCCCAACATAAACTTGCCTCTGAGCCATTTGCACATCTGCGGTTAAAACAATCACAGGCAGGGGAGTTTCGCCTGTTTTTTCCTCATTTTGCCTGATATGCTCAACCAAGGCATATCCATCCATTTCCGGCATATGAAGGTCCGTAAATAAAATGCCGTAATCACCGCTTTTAAGCTTCTCAACAGCCTCTGTCCCGTTTTCAACAAAATCCGCAGCAACGCCCAGCTTGTCCAGTTGCCTCTTGAGCAGGTCGCGCACGCTCTCTGTGTCCTCGGCAATAAGAAGCTTTTGCGCGCCTTCAGCCTTATACTTGGTGGCTTTCCGCGCAGCATCTTTAACGGCCTCGCCAAGTCCGGCACGGCTTGCGGGTTTTGATAAATAGGCCACACCCAGCGACTGCAGGGAATGTTGAAGGCCCGCATCATCGCGGACTGTATACATGATTAACCCCATAAAGGGCCTTACATCCATAATATGGCGAACAAGGCCCAACCCCAGACCATCGGGTAAACCTTGATCAATAATGCCCACATCGTAAGGTTTACTTCTTACAAATTCTTTCCCCTCTGCGATCGTTGCGACACTGTCGACATGGGCTCCCATTGATTTTAAAGAGTTTACAATTTCCTTTGCACCTTGCGGATGATCCTCTACGGACAAAACGGTGACACCGCTAAGGTCTGGAAAATCGACAGTGTTGGCCTCAGTGCTGACGGAGCGTGTCGGTATTTCAAACCAGAATGTTGCGCCCTGACCTTCCCTGCTGGTCACGCCAATTTCTCCATCCATTAATTCAACAAGCTTTTTGCAAATAGAAAGTCCAAGCCCTGTGCCTCCGTATTTGCGGGATGTCGAACTGTCGGCTTGCGAGAAAGGTTTGAACAAACGGCCTGCCGCCTCCTTGCTCATTCCGATACCTGTATCTATGATTTCAAAACGCAGCGCTGTACCGTCTTTGGCGGGCTTTACTTTTTTGCAGTCCGTGCTGACGCGTACCGTAATTTTCCCCTCGGCAGTAAATTTGAAAGCATTACCGCATAAATTTACAAGGATTTGACGCAGGCGTTTCGGGTCGCCTTTGATTACAAACGGCACATCTTCCTTGATGTCGTCAACCAACTCGATGGGCTTGCCCTGAATTTTGACGGTCAGCGCTTCCAGTGTTCCTCTAACGAGTGTACGGACAGGAACCTCAAAATCATCTAATTCCAGCATCTCCGCATCCATTTTTGCAAAATCCAGAATATCATCCAGAATTTCCAACAGCGAACTTGCTGATGAGCGCGCAGTTTCCGTCATTTCCCGTACCGCCGGCGAGACTTCTTCCAGCTCAATAAGCTCAAGCAAGCCATAGACGGATTGCATGGGCGTACGCATCTCGTGGCTTACTGTTGCGAGAAAATTTGATTTTTTTTCAGATTCTTTGTCACCAGGCATGATAATTTATGGTATCACAGCTATTAAGAATCCAAAGTTAAAATATTGAACAATTTGAGACATATTTATGACGAAAAAGCTCCATATCATTGACCCTGTGTCGCCTGAAATCCACGAGGTCCTGTCACAATTGGACGAATCCGGACTATCTGACGCCTTGGATATCAGGGCCTATAATACAGTTCTATCAGGCCCGCGCGGCGTAAGTGTAGGCGGCGAAAATTTGCGTGTGCGCGATATTGTTGAGGCCAATATAGGCGAGGGCGATATTGTTGTTTTTGCAGGCGATGTTAAAAAGGGGGCGGCTTATGTCGAGAAATGGCGCAAAGGCGGCGCATACATTATTGATGTTAGCGGCGTTTTAAAAACCGACATTGATGTGCCTTTATATAACCCTCTCAAAAAGGATAATACCGCAACCGAAGCCGCTAAAAAGCACAGGGCGATCCGTCTTCCTGCGCGCGCGGCGCTCCACCTTGTTCCGATATTGGGATGTCTCAGCGAGAAAAGCCTTAAAACCCTTAACGTATCGGCCATGTTTCCTGTCTCCTTCCATAGCGGAAAGGCACGCGACGAGCTTTACAGCCAGACCAAGAATATCTTCATGAATATAGATGTCCGCCCTCAGGAATTTGAAAAGCCGATCGCTTTTAATCTTATTCCGCATGTTGGGGCTTTTATGGATGATGGCCAGACCGAAGAAGAATGGATCACAAGGAATGATCTAAGGAAAATACTGGGCCGCGAGGTCGAAATAGTTGTGAATTGCGCCTATGCCCCGGTTTTTGTGGGCCAATCCTTAACGGTCAATGTAAGTCTCGAACAAGATGTATCCGCCTCTGAATTCAGGCAGGCCTTAACCGCCGATAAACGCTTCGGTGTCATTGATCTGAATAGTGATATTGAATATGTCACGCCGCACGAAACACAAGGTGAGGATCAGATTTTCATTAGCCGCATCCGCGAGGATATTCGCGATGATCCGGCATTTTCTTTCTGGACAACAACGGACAATCTTCGCTTGGGTGCGCTGGCTGTTGCCGATTGCATAAAGATGTTTTTGTAAAACATGGGTTGCATGGAAATGCAAAACACCTATTATATTCCCGGTAAAATTCTTTTTAGATAAGGAAAATCGATGTCCTCGGAAATGAACTCATCCTCCACCTCTTATGAGAAGCCGCTCTCCCCGCATTTGGGTATTTACGGATGGCCTTTGAATATGGCCATGTCCATACTTCACCGTGCAACAGGGGTTGCCCTGTCAATCGGGCTAATCGCGCTCACATGGCTTTTGGTTGCTGCGGCTTCCGGTCCTGAAAAATATGACCAGTTCATGGAATATGCGACACACCCGATAGGGCAGCTTTTCCTGTTTGGGTGGACTGTGGCTTTATATTTTCACTTGTTTAGCGGTGTTCGGCACTTGGTTTGGGACACCGGCAAGTTGTTTAATCTGAGAAATGCAAAAATCGGCGGTATCGCGGTTCTTCTTGCAACCGTAATTTTCACGGCCCTGACATGGTGGCCAAAGCTTGAAGGGTGGCTGTCATGAAGATGAAATGGGAAAAAACAGATAAAAAATCAGATATGGCACGTGCAACCGGGTTGGGTTCTGCCGGTGACGGCACGCATCACTGGATGGCACAACGTGTGTCGGCTATTGCCCTTGTGCCTCTTGTTTTCTGGGCGCTTTGGTCGGTGGTAAATCTTGTGGGCGCGGATCATGCCGCCTTTACAGAATGGTTGTCAGCACCAATAAATGCAATCTTGATGATATTGTTTATTGTTACCACCTTTTATCACGCGGTACTTGGTAATCAGGTTGTTATTGAAGATTATGTGCATTGCGAATGCCTCAAAATTGCGAAACTGATCGGGCAGAAGCTATTTTTTGCAGCTCTTGGAGTTGCCTGCGCCTTCAGTATTTTACAAATCGCGCTTTAATCACGGAAAAAGAGATAGATAGAAATTATGACCTTATCTTACGATATTATTGACCATGAATATGATGTTCTTGTAGTGGGCGGCGGCGGCTCGGGCCTGCGCGCCACTTTGGGGATGGCTGAAAAGGGTTTGAAAACAGCCTGTTTGACAAAAGTGTTCCCGACACGCTCCCACACTGTGGCGGCGCAGGGCGGAATTTCGGCAGCTCTTGGAAATATGGGCGAAGATGACTGGCGCTTCCATATGTATGACACCATCAAGGGGTCTGACTGGCTGGGCGATCAGGACGCAATTGAATATATGTGTAAAAACGCGCCAAAGGCGGTGCTTGAACTTGAACATATGGGCGTGCCTTTCTCAAGAACGCAAGCCGGTAAAATTTACCAGCGTCCTTTCGGGGGTATGACAACGCATTTCGGCGAAGGTACGGCGCAACGTACATGTGCAGCGGCTGACCGCACAGGCCACGCTATACTGCATACGCTATATTCAGAATGCCTGCGCCATTCAGCTGAATTTTTTATCGAGTATTTTGTTCTCGACCTTATTATGAGTAACGAAGGTGAATGCCTCGGCGTTATGGCTTTGGGCATGGAAGACGGGAAGATTCACCGTTTTCGCGGGCATATGACAGTCCTTGCAACCGGCGGATATGGCCGTGCTTATTTTTCCTGTACGTCTGCACATACTTGCACAGGTGACGGTAATGCGATGGTTTTACGCGCTGGTATTCCTTTGCAGGATATGGAGTTTGTTCAGTTCCACCCGACCGGAATTTACGGCGCTGGCTGTTTAATCACGGAAGGTGTGCGCGGAGAGGGGGGATATCTGACCAACTCTGAAGGTGAACGCTTTATGGAGCGGTACGCGCCATCGGCAAAGGATCTCGCTTCACGTGATGTTGTCTCCCGTTCAATGACGGTTGAAATTAACGAAGGCCGCGGTGTCGGCACAGAAAAAGACCACATCCATCTCCATCTTGAGCATCTGGACCCTGAAATCATTCATTCGCGTTTACCTGGTATTGCTGAAACGGCCCGCATTTTCTCAGGCGTTGATGTCACGAAAGAGCCAATCCCCGTATTACCAACAGTCCATTATAATATGGGCGGTATTCCAACGAATGTGCATACCGAAGTTGTAAACCCTACAGACACCGATCCGAACCATGTTGTGCCGGGTCTTATGGCCATTGGCGAGGCCGGATGTGTTTCTGTACACGGTGCCAACCGTCTCGGCTCAAACTCGCTTCTTGATCTGGTTGTGTTTGGTCGTGCCGCTGCTATCCGTGCGGCAGAGCTGATTACACCGGGTATGGGTCATAAACCTCTCGGTGATGATAAGGGCGACCGCGCGTTGGCGCGTTTAGACCATATCCGCAATGCGAAGGGTTCAACATCTACGGCAGATTTGCGCATAAAGATGCAAAAAACCATGCAGAACCATGCAGCCGTTTTCCGCACAGGTGAGACTTTGTCTGCGGGTGTTCACAAAATCCATGAATGCTTTGACCAGAAACAGGATCTGGGTATCAAGGACCGTTCACTGATTTTCAATACAGACCTTATTGAAACACTTGAGCTGGATAATCTACTTTCGCAGGCGGTTGCCACTATGGAATGTGCTGCCAATCGTGAAGAGTCCCGCGGCGCGCACTCCCGCGAAGACTTCACTGAACGTAACGATGATGAGTGGATGAAGCACTCTGTTATCTGGGTGGATGATAAAGGCGCAACCAAGATCGGTTACCGCCCCGTCACATTGCATACAATGACGGATGAGGTCGAGGCTGTCCCGCCTAAAAAGCGTGTCTATTGATTTCGGACAAGATGAATTTTTCCCGGGAACAGTTTTTTCACCTGATGAAAAAGGGCGCGCTCTGGGGCATTTTGGCTCTGGTTGTTGTTCCGCTCATCTTGCTGGCTCCTATTGAGGCGCAGCAGGTTTCTTTGCTTAAGACTGCTCTGTTCTCCCTTCTCTGGGCGGGCGTTCTTGTGGTATCAAAATTTGGACGTTTCCTTGTTTTGGGTCTAAAAATCTTTGCCCTGTTTTGTGTCATCGCGTTTACACACCGCCTGACATTTTACGAGATTCCTTTCGTCTCCTTGTTTACTTATTCTGCTGGATGCTTGGCGGTTTTGTCTGGTGGCTTCTTGCTTTCCAATATGAAACGCGCACCCTGGCGGCATTTTCTGAAAACTGCCTATTCGGTAATACTTATTTTTCTTTTTGCCGTACCTTTTATTTATCTGGGGCACTATCTGTTGTTTGATAGCCCATTGAATTCGGATGCTTATCTGGCGTTGCTGGACACAAATGTAAATGAGGCTTTTGAATACATTACCCAGTTCATAGGCTTTGGTGTTTTGCTTTCTGGGTTTGTTGTTTTGCTTCTTATATTTGTCGGGTGTCTTTATACACTGACTGACCGGCGCGGCCATAAATGGCAGCTTGTACTTGCCGCCTTAATTTTATTGGTGGGCACAATTCGCGTGATTGATCAGCCAGATACAATTGACCTTTACGCCGGGTTTTGGGTTTATAAACAGCAATATGCTGAAGAGCTTGAAAAATTCCGGGAAATGCAAAAGACCTCTTCGGAGAATAAGGGGACATATCAGGCTGATACTGCAGCTGAAGGTGAAACCCATATATTGGTGATTGGGGAATCACTTAATAAATACCATATGGGGCTTTACGGCTATCCGCGTAACACAACACCGCAGCTTGATGCGCGTATGGAGGGTGGAAATATGATTGCGCTGGACAAGGCATTCTCCAGCCATACTCACACAGTGCAGACCCTGACGTTAGCATTAACCACGGCCACACAAGAAAATGAGCAGAAATATTATGCCTCGCCTACTATTATAGATATGGCGGAGGCCGCAGGTTATGACACGGCATGGTTGACAAATCAGGTCATGATGGGCAGCTGGGACAGTCCGATTTCAATTATTGCGCTGAGCGCCGATACCGTAAAAAAATATAATACCAATATTGGCGAGCATGCGAAAACCAATGATTTTGATGATGTTATTATTGATGGAATAGAAGAGGCTTTGGCTAATGCATCAACCGAAAACAATCAGTTTATAGTTGTTCATTTAATGGGAAACCACGGCGATTATTGTCTGCGTTATCCGACGGAGTATGCAAAATTCCAAGATGATTTAACGCCCGAAATTTTTGGTAAGAAGCTTGCGGGCGATAATCGCCAGATTAATTGCTACGATAACAGTGTGACCTTTAATGATTACGTTGTATCTTCGGTAATAGATAAGCTGGCTGGTGCTAAACGACTGGCAACTCTAACCTATTTATCCGACCACGCAGATGATGTTATAAACGCAAAAGGGCATAATTCATCGATTTTTACGTATGATATGACGTCAATTCCATTTTTGGTTTGGGCCTCTGATGAGTATAAAGATAGTCATAAAGAGAGATTAGACACGCTGCGCGAGCATGTTGATACCCCTTACGCAAATGAACAGTTATTTCATTATGTGCTTGGTAACCTTGGCATACGATCAGATGTTTATGACCCCAAGCAGGACATTGCCAGCACTCTTTATGAGGGCGACAAGAACAATCTGGATATTGTGCACCGGAAATTCAAATGGAACAGCGCTGAAAACCCTGTCTATGAATATGCAAGGTTGAACGATAAATGGAATGCAGATGAATATGGCCGCGTTCTGCCCCACCGCATCAACTCGCTTGGTAAGCTCATGGATGTTCGCAAATATGGGTTGGACGGGTATGAAACCGATTTGATTTTTCAGGACGGCGTTTTCAAGGTCAGTCACGACCGGGAAGATGTACACAACCTGACTCTGAAAGACTTGCTGGAGTATGAGCTACCGGGCAAATCCATGAAAATCTGGCTGGATGTAAAAAATCTGGGCGACCAAACTTTTGAAGGCGCGCTTTCCAGGCTAACCGAGCTGGATGTGAAATATGATTTGAAGGACAGGGTTATTGTTGAAAGCTCAACACGCAGTGAAAAATTTGCTGATCTTTCAAATGCCGGCTTTCATATTTCTTATTACCTGCCGACCGGCCATATTGACGATTTGCTTGAGGAGAAGGATGAAAACGGTCTTAAGGCGGAGGCGCAACGCGTGTCCGAACAAGCAAAATTGCAAAATCTCTCAGCGGTTTCCTTTGATATAAAGCTTTATCCGTTTGTGACGGAGTATCTGGAACAGCTTTTGCCACAGGACATTGTCTATCACACATGGGATTTAAAGAAATCTTATGAGGATAAAGATATCGAGGCCAAGCTGGGCGATACGAAATACTCTAGTAATAAGCGCATAAAAACCATACTCCTTGATCTTCCTTCCAAGTTCCATCTGTAGTTTTTTTACGTCAAGTATTTAAGGGCTTTTTTAACCTTTTTCCTCCATGATGTGGCTGAAGGAGACTAAAGGGTGAAAAAATTAGGCGATGTATTTAGTGACGTTTTTGATGGTAAAAATCTGACAGACCGCATCTTTACGGGCGATTCCGCGTTTCTGGCCGATAAGCAGAATAAGAACGCAATTTTTGAGGAATCCGCGGCCATGCCACATGAAATGTTAAAAAAGGCATTTCAGGGGCTAATCCTCCTTTTTTCAAAACAGGAACGCGAAATTGACAGGTTGAAAAAGGCCCTCGATAAGGCTGGTTACGATGTTCTAACGGGTTTGCCCGCGCGGGCGCGATTTGACGAACAGGCAAGGGATATTTTGCTTACCCAAAAACCTGATGCGTCCCAATCCTTAAAGTACATCATGCTTGATCTGGATGGTTTCAAAGAAATCAACGACACTGGCGGCCATGAAGCTGGAGACCGCGCCTTGGAATTTTTTGCAGAAAAGATCCAAGAGCAGTTGCCGGAGGAAGCGGTTTTCGGGCGCGTAGGTGGCGATGAATTTGCCATTATAATGAAATGGGATGGCGATAACGCGGATTTAAGAGACAATTTGCGCCAAGGTTTGTGGGAGCCCTTTTCTATGCGTGAGGGGCAATTCGCGCTTGGCGCCAGCATAGGGATAGCATCTTTTGAATATGATGCTGATTTTGAAGACAGGCTGGATGATAACTTGAAAGCAATTCAGGCTGAAAGTGATAATGGTGGGGATGGCGTTTATAAGGATAAGGAACAGAAACACCAGCGGCTGGATATAGTGCGCGAAAAAGCCGGGATGCCCCTATTAAAAGACAACCCGGCGCTTCTCAATCGATAGTATAATTTATTAAGCGGCTTTTTTACCTGTGTCCCAATCAGGGGCAAAGTCAGGATCGACCTTGCGGCCATCCGGTCTCTGAAGATCGAAGATACGCTTCATTTCATCCGTGGACAGTTGAAAGTCCATAATATCGAAATTTTCCTGCAAGTGATCTTCTGAGCCTGATTTTGGAATGGCGGCCACGCGGTCTTGCTGTAATAGCCATCTTAAAGAAATCTGACCCGGTGTTTTGCCGTGAGTCTCTGCAATTTCCTTCATGGTTTTATCGTCAAAAATATCGCCACGACCCAAGGGAGAATATGCTGTTAGAAACATTTCACGCTTGCGGATGAAATCCAGAACCGGATCTTGTGAAAGATGCGGATGGTATTCCACCTGATTGCACACGATGTTTGCGCCGCATTCATTAATGGCCTTATCCATGTGGTCGACTGTGAAATTACTAACCCCTATGTAGCGTGTTTTCCCATTTTGGGATGTTTTCTCCAATGCATCCAATGTTTCTTTCATTGATACGTCATCATTTGGCCAATGCAAAAGAACAAGGTCAACATAGTCAGTGCCAAGTTTTGACAATGATTCATCCAGTGACTTTTCCAAATCACCTGCCTCAAAACGGTCTGTCCAGATTTTAGTGGTCAGGAAAAATTCATCTCTTGGTACAGATGTATTTTTTATCGCTTTTCCAACATCCAGCTCATTCTCATAGGCCTGTGCCGTATCTATATGGCGATATCCAATGTCCAGCGCAGTTTCCACCGCCTTTGTGCAGTCATCTCCTTTTAGCTGCCATGTCCCCATTCCCAGCGCGGGTATGGAAATATTTGGTAACTCTATCGTAAACATATCTTAAATCCTTTCTTTTTATCTTGCCCTACTAACGGTTGTGTCTGTCGGAAGTTCAGGAAAAATGACTCTTCGCGATTTAAATTATGGGAACTAAAATTGTGAGAGGTGCGTTGTAAGGGCAAGGAACTGATAAAAACCTCAGTCCTGATTTGAATAGAGGTACATTATGAAATATAGAACTGAAACTGGGCTTTCCGACAAAAGCTTAAATGACGCAACGGTAAAAGCCCTGTTCCGCATGCTGGAAAATCTGGAAGATGAAGACCATGTCTATAAGATGAATATAGATAACAAGACAGCGGAAAATGGTCTCTTCACAGTAGAACTTACAGCTGAATATGATCAAGGCATGCCATATTTTGACAGATTGGGGCATCTCCGCAAGCACCTCACCGATGCGATGAAGCGCCAGCGCAAGGCCAAAAAAGAACTGCGCTCAATGCCTGCGAATGTGGTTGCACATATGTATGAAGACCATGATTCAGACGCTGCCTAATCAGCGACACCCTTCTTAAAACTGAAAATATATAAATGGCTTGTAGCCCGTTGGCTGCAAGGCAAGTACAAAAGCTACTGCTATACCGAGTGCCGTGTAAAACGCTGTATCCTTCAGTACGACTACTTTTTCAAACCCGTCATATTTATGCCAAAAAATGTGAATGATGGCCAAGGCAGGAAAGCACAAGGTTGCGATAAGAGGTAACTGATCAACGCCTTGTGATGACCATGTCAGTATTGAGCTTGTCAAGCGCCACCCTGTTTCAAAATCCGGCGCCCGAAAGTAAATCCAGGCCAGATTAACAAAAGCAAAGGTCAATATAACCGACAATGCTGCCGGAAACCCTTTGAATGAATTAAACTTTTCTTTTAAAGCATGATTAAAAGACAGCCCGGCTCCATGCAAAAACCCCCAAAAAACGAATGTCCATGCCGCGCCATGCCATAACCCCCCTAAAAGCATGGTCAGCATTAAATTGCGGTATCTCATTGCTGTTCCGTGGCGATTGCCACCAAGCGGGATGTAGAGATAGTCGCGCAGCCAGGTAGATAAAGAGATATGCCAGCGCCGCCAGAAATCGACCAGATTTCTTGCCAGATAAGGTGCTGCAAAGTTTTTCGGAAGATGAAACCCCAATAGTCCGGCAACGGCAATGGCCATATCGGTATAGCCTGAAAAATCACAGTAAATCTGTACGGCATACAGGCATACACCCATAGCCAGAGCGGAAGGCGAATATTGCTCTGGGGCTGCAAATATCAAATCAACGTAATAGGAAATATTGTCAGAAACACACGCCTTTTTAAAGAATCCGACCAGAAAAAGCAAAAGACATGTTTTTACTGCGACCTGATGCCATTCCCGCTTTTTTGTCAGCTGGGGCAGGAAATCGGCGGCACGTACAATCGGGCCTGCAACAAGCTGCGGAAAGAAAGCCACAAAAACAGCTATATCCAGAATATTTTTCTCGGCGCGTATGTTTTTACGGTAAACATCAATGGTATAGCTGAGGGTCTGAAATGTGTAAAAACTGATCCCGACAGGTAGGACAATATTTAATGTTGTGGAATTTACGCTCATACCCAGCGTTGCCATTAACGCGGCGGCACTGTCGGTGAAAAAATTAAAATATTTGAAGAATCCCAAAATACCCAGATTGCTCGCCAGGTTTAACATCAGCCATTTTTTACGGGTTTTTTGCTTATCGGAGGCCTCGATTTTTCGGGCAACGCAATAATCTATTCCGGTGGATATAAGGATTAGGGATAAAAACCGCCAGTCCCACGCCGCGTAAAATCCATAGCTGGCAATCAGCAGCAGAGCTTTGCGGCCCATATTGCCCTTTAAAACCCAATAAAGCCCAAAAACGGCGGCAAAAAACAGGAAAAAACGAGGTTCAACAAAAAGCATTATTCACCTCCCCCACTGCTTTGGTAAATGTTACAGATCTGGCCGGCAATGCTTTTGGAAAAAAGGGTCGCGCCCTTCATATTTAGATGTGCTTCATAAAACACGTACTCTTTGTTCCATAGTCCTTTCGCATTTGCCCTCTCATATCCGTTAATGATGGCCAGTTCAGGGGCTGCTTTTTGGACTGCGGCAATAAGGGCCAGATCCTGCCTGTGCGTTTCTGTTTCCGGAAAAACAATAAAGGCAGGGCTGTTCCCTTGCTCGGTAATTTTATTGGCCAGAGTTTTTATCAGATTTGCCCGGCGCTTTGCCGCTTCAATCATATTTTCTGATGGAGGGGTAATGGCGCCCTGTTTTGCAAGGACGTTGTCCTGCCATTTATCGGCTCTTCCTTGAAAACGGCGGGCGCGTGTGGCTATTTCTTCATTGTTTTTAATATCCGCGCGCAAGTCAGGATAGCCGTTTTCTTTGTTCAGGCCAGGAAGATACTTCTCTGGGGTTACGCTGACATGTGGGAATAAAATTTTGCTCAAAAGTCCTATGCCCAGAAATTTATAGGCGTATGCCCCTATTGAAAAGCCGCTTAATGCTGCTTTCTTCCATAATGGGGCCGGCAAAGACCATATATTTCGGTATCTGTCAGGCAGGTTGGCGTATGTTGTATAGCTTTGTGTTCTGACATTTGTCACGGCATTAAAATCAGGGCGTGGTGGCAGGGGATCGTTGAAAATAATGAGTTTGCCTGTCGTTCCTGTTTCCCCGAGCGTTGCAATAAAATCGGATAGCTCTTCCAGTACCAGTCCCGGCACACCAGCATTATAAACAGACAGGGGACAGTTGGCGGCTGCTTCAATTCCGTCCGGGTCAATATTGCGAAAGGTCTGAGATGTGCCCAGAAAAATCGCGTCATAGCTATCGGCTCTTTCGGATAGGGCTGCTTTCTTCGCAGACAAAACGCCCAAATCTTTTGGTTTTTCAAAGGGCCTCAAGGCAAGATGAAGTAGAGCCAACATCAAAATCAGCCCGGTCGCGGCAAAAACAGTATGTCTTAGAAAGGTGAAAAGATTTTCAATCATAACAGGGAAAAGTATGACAGAATTGCTCTTGAAGGCAATAAATTGAACGTATTAAGGAATAATTCATCTTCTTGGGGCAGATTCGACCTTCACACTATTGTTAAAACACTGTATCTTAAATGCGCGAACTTAATTTATTTTAAAACGATACTGACCTATGGCCGAATTTACACTTCCTAAAAATTCCAAAGTTAAAACAGGCAAAACCATAAATGCCGCGAATGATGCTAAAAACAAAAAGACGTTTAAGGTGTATCGCTACGATCCTGACACGGGTGAGAATCCTGCGCTGGATACGTATATCATCGATCGGGACAAATGCGGGCCGATGGTCTTGGATGCTATTATTTATATCAAGGATCAGGTTGATCCGACTTTAACATTCCGTCGTTCCTGTCGTGAGGGTATTTGCGGCTCATGCGCCATGAATATTGATGGTAAAAACACGCTGGCTTGCCTGAAGGCAATTGACGACACAAAAGGCGACATTAAAATTTATCCTTTACCGCATATGCCGGTTGTCAAAGATCTTGTTCCTGATCTGAACCATGTCTATGCCCAATATGCGACAATTGAACCATGGATGAAAACAAAATCGTCTGCGCCGTCGAAGGAGCGTTTGCAGGCACCTGAAGATGCTGACCGCCTGAATGGTGAAGATGGCCACGGGCCAGCCGCATGTATTCTATGTTTTTGTTGCTCAACATCCTGCCCAAGTTACTGGTGGAATGCCGACCGCTTTATGGGGCCTGCTGTCTTGTTGCAAGCTTATCGCTGGATTGCAGATACACGCGATGAAGCCACGGGGGAAAGGCTGGACCAGTTGGAAGATCCGTTCCGCCTGTATCGTTGCCACACAATTATGAATTGTACAAACACTTGCCCGAAGGGTCTTAACCCCGCAAAGGCAATCGCTGAAATTAAAAAACTCATGGTAGCCCGCAAGGCTTAAATTTTTAAAAGGGGAATTTTTTATGCTTGGATCTTTTGTATCACTTATTATACCGGCGCTGGTCTGCGGATTAAGCGCATTTCTAATGGGTCTGGTTTGGTACCACCCAAAGGTACTTGGAACCAGATGGCTTGAGGCAAGAGGGAAAAACGACAGAGCCAAAATGGATACACCATTTCCGTTTGTCCTGACATTCCTGCTTTGGCTCGTTGCCGGGTTTTTCTATATCTGGATTGCCCAGACATTCGGAATTGAAACAATGGGCGGGCTCTTTTCCCTGTCATGTTTGCTTTGGGTTGCTTTTGCAATGCCTCCAACAGTAATCGGTTCTATATATACAGGCTATCCTTTGGAAGCTGTTGCAATTGACAGCTCTTACCAGCTGGCGGGCTATTATATGTTTGCCCTTATTTATTCTTTAATACTTATGTTTTAAAAAATACTTTGCTAAAAAAACAACAGAAGCCGTGAATTTCAAATCACGGCTTCTTTTTTATAATCGAATATGTTTAAACTGACGCTATGACACCAGCCGCCCGCATTGATGCCTGCATTTCAATTCTTTCTGTGATCGGAACAGTTAAAGTTCCGATGGATACTGTTATTGGCGATTATATGCGCCAGCGCCGCTATATCGGCTCAAAAGACAGGGCTTATATTGCCGAGCATGTCTATATGTGTATGCGCCATAAGGCAAGATTTGCATGGCTGATTGAAAAAGCCGGGGGGGACGCGCCAACACCACGACTTCAAATGGTTTGCTGTCTGTTATATCTAGACGGGCGTGCACAAAAGGATGTTGAAAAACTTTTTGATGGCTCAAAATACGGGGCTGACCCCTTATCTTCCGAAGAGGCGGCCTGTCTTGAAAAATTAAGCCGTTTCACATTGGATGAGCCTGACATGCCGGATTTGGTTAAGGCTGAATTTCCTGCGGAATACGAGCTGCAATTACGTGCGGTTTTTGGGGAAGATTTACCAGCGCAGGCGCGCGCAATGCTTGAACCCGCTACTCTTGATTTAAGAGTAAATACGCTGAAAAAAACAAGGGACGAAGTTATGGATTCTCTTGCTCAAAATGATGTTGCCACCGAAAAGACATCTTATTCTCCTTGTGGTTTGCGTGTTCAGGAAAAAACTTACCTGTCAAAAACCAAGGCTTTTTCAAAAGGCTGGATCGATATTCAGGATGAGGGGTCGCAACTCATTGCGCTTGCGACAGGTGCAGGGCCGGGTAATCAGGTTCTCGATTACTGTGCTGGTGCGGGCGGCAAAACAATTGCGCTTGCCAATATGATGGAGGGAAAAGGCCGCATTATCGCCATGGATAATGATGAAAGGCGGCTCGACAGATCGCGTTCGCGATTTAAACGCTCAGGCGTTAGCGACAATATAGAGGTGCGCCCGTTAACCGAAAACCGTCACAAAAAATGGTTGCGACGCCAAAAAGGCACATTTGATGTGGTGCTTTGCGATGTGCCGTGCTCGGGCTCTGGAACATGGCGCAGAAATCCTGATATGCGCTGGATTAATTACGGGCCTGATTTGGACGCGCTTTATGAGGTGCAGGCAGAAATTCTAGAGAAGGTGGTTGATACGGTGAAGCCGGGAGGCAAGCTCGTTTACGCGACATGTTCATTATTCCGTGAGGAAAATGAGGATCAAATCGAGCGTTTTTTAAAATCTCACGAAGATTTTGAGTTGCTGGATGTCTCAAACCATTGGCCTGACGGTGTGATATCTCCTGTTGTTGGCCCTTATATGCGGCTAACGCCAAAAGACCACAATACGGATGGTTTTTTTGCGGCTGTGATGCAAAGAAAACCAAATTCTGAAACAGAAAAGATGGAAGAAATTTAGCCTTTTCTTTTTTCTGTCTCGTTCAGCTCGCGTGCCTCATCAGGCAACATTATAGGGATACCCGATTTAATAGGATAGGCAAGGCCGGCACGGTTAGATATTAGCTCACCAGCATCTTTGTCATAGCGAAGAGGCTCTTTAGTCAAAGGGCAGACAAGAATTTCCAGTAGTTTTGGATCAATATTTGACATTGAAGTAAATTAGTGGAAAGACGAGCCTTGCGCAAGAGAGCTGTCGTTTATCGCCATATTTAAAAGATTGATAAAAAGCTCGGCGCGGTCCTGACAGTTTCTGGCCTCTAAAAGAGCTTGTTTTTCTTTTGCGCTAAACGGACATATCATGGCGAGCGCCGTCATCAGGTGGCGGTCAGGCGCCTCGTCCAGCAATTCCCATTCACAAGATAATCCGGTTTTGTGGAAATAGTCTTTTAAAAGGCTTTTCAATCTTTCGCGGTCAACGTCCAGACATTTTTGTCGTTGCAGGTCATGTGAATATTCTGACCAGTCTGGCCTTACGCGGCGATAACCTGCTTCGAGATTTAATTCTTCCTCAACAGAAAATCTCTGTACGCCTGTGAGCGTTATAAGATATCGCCCGTCTTCTGTTTCTTGGAATGCAGTGATACGACCGGCGCAACCGGCTCTGCATAAAGGTGGACCGAATGCGGTGTCTTCTTTGCCTTCCTCGGGCTGTATCATGCCGATCAGCCTGTCGCCGCGCAGGGCGGCATCAAACATTTCCAAATATCTTGGTTCAAATATATTTAAAGGCAGCTCTCCACCCGGCAAAAGAAGGACGCCGGAGAGCGGGAAAACCGGCAGGATATCTGGCATTTCTGGTATGTTCGAAGTTGTCATACCAGTCATATAGAACAGTGTTTTAAGAAAACAAAATACTGGATAGTTTTTTACGTCCTTTGATGGTCGCAGAATGTGTATCGCCAAGGCTTTCAAAAAATTTCAGGAGTTGTTTTTTTGCTTTTTCATCTTCCCAGTCGCGCTTTTTCGCAAAAAGGGAAAGCATCTCCTCAACGGCCTCATCTTCCTGGCCGTTTGCAAATAATGACATGGAAAGGTCATAATGTGCCTGATGGTTATCAGGTTGCTTTTCGACCTTTTTTCTTAATGCGTCCTGTTCGTCTTTTGAGGGTGCGTTTTCCATCATTTCCAATGTATCCTTGATGGATTTCAGAGCTTTATCACCTTTGATTTCAGGAGGTGCTGTTTCATAAAGACTTCGCGCCTGATCGGCCTGTCCTGCCTTCATAAAAACCTTAAGAAGCCCGGCAAAGGCTTTGGCGTCTTTATCATCGTTTTGAAGTAATGCAGCATAAAGAGCTTGCGCGGTGGGCAGATCGCCCTCGTTCAAAGCGCTTTCTGCCTTTTCGTGGTAGGCTTCTGCGTCAAATTCCTGAGGGGCTTGAGTGTTTTCCGGATTTGCACCTCTTCCCATTTGTATCAACTGATCGCAAATGGATTTGATCTGGCTTTCGGGTTGCGCACCCTGAAAACCTGTCACCGGTTGCCCGCCGGCAACTGCAATAACTGTTGGTACCGATTGAACCTGAAAAGCTTGCGCCAGTTCGGGATTGGAATCAATATCGACTTTGGCCAGTTTTATCTTCCCGCCATAGGAGGATACCACTTTCTCCAGGACCGGCATTAATTGCTTGCACGGGCCGCACCACGGCGCCCAGAAGTCTATTAATATAGGTGTATTCAATGAAGCCTTCAGGACATCGTTTTCAAATGTGTCTATTGTCACATCAAAAATCGTTTTGCCCTCATTGGTGCCGCTTTGTTTTTTACCTTTTCCTAAAATCATGGTCATATTTCCTTTTGTTTAATACTGACTTAAGGGGCTAGGGGTGCAAAATCAATCTCTTCCACGTCATTTCGGCCTATTGTGGCAAAAAATTTGTACAGATGCGACGGTGGTAAAGATATTGTCATTGTATTAAGGAGGGGGTGATAACATACAAGCTCTTCTTGCATCATGCCTTTTTCAAGAATAATGCGGACATCTTTTTGTGTGTCGTGAATAGCGGCAAACGGGCAAACAGAACCGGGCTTGACCTTAAGAAACTCCCATAGCCGATCCGGTGATCCGAAAGAAAGTCGCGCCGCGCCAATTTCTTCCTGTAATTTCTTTAAATCAATTCCGGCTTCGTTACGTGCCACCACGAGGTAATTATTTTTCTTTTTATCGCGCAGGAACAGATTGCGGCAATGCGCGCCTGGAATATTCTTTTCATGCTCGGCCGCCTCTTCCACTGAAAAAAAGGGCTCATGATGATAAAGGGTGTACGAAATGCCATTGCTTTCTAAATAAGACAAAAGCTCCTCGGGTGTGTAATGCGAATCTTGACCCTCAATATTCTTGCCCTCCGGCATATTTCACCCCCGGTTAATCTTATGTAAACTATATCTAAAGCCTTTAAAGAATTAGATAAAATACAATCTATTTTCAACAATTTGGTAACTTGGGTATACTATAAAGGTAATCAAGACAACGAAACAGGGATTTTTATGGCATTTTCTCCTGAAATATTGGACGGACAGGCGCTGGCGAATGAAATGCAGGGCATGCAAATGGCATCCCAGCCACTTATGGGGTCAGCCGTAGTACTTTCAAATGCAGAGAATCTAGCCCCCTCAGGTGCGGAAGAGCAAGCTGCGGGGCTACATCAACCCGAAATTGGATCCGATTTTGGATCATTACTTAACAATAGCACTTTGGACATGTAATTAATGAATATTCAACTGGGATATCTGCAAAATGGTAATGTTGCTTTTTTAAGTGATAAACCGCTGGCCCATGCTGTGAAGCGTGTTGAATATTACAAGGATCAGAAACTTTTTATGATGGTTTATGATGATCCGGAACATGAGGGTGACCTTATGCATTATGAACTTTCTGATGAGGCCGCGCACAAGGTCGAACACGCACGCAATGTGATGATCTATATTGATGATGCGGGAAACGGCCAGCCCATGGGGTATTATACGTATCTGGTGCAGGTCGGCGCTTAGAAAAAGCCAGAATCTAAAAAATCTTTATTTCTTTACTTGCAATTCTTTTTCAAAGGTTTTAAAACCAGTTTCTATCCTGTGTTGATATAAACACCGTAAGCGGGTGTAGCTCAGGGGTAGAGCGCAACCTTGCCAAGGTTGAGGCCGTGGGTTCGAAGCCCATCACCCGCTCCATTTTCTTCCTTTGAATCAATAATTTATTAGAAAGTTACGCCGAGTGATTTTCAATATAGCTTTTGAGCATTTTCTCAACCTGCTCAGGGCTGAACGCTTTATTTTCCAAACCATCAAAAGCCTGGGCCCGTTCGGGCGAGACTTCATCAGGGGTAACGGTAAAACCTATAATAGGTGAATCTGTGTGCGGGCGCAGCTTGGGAACCAGCTGGTCTCCCTGAATATCAGGTAAATTGATATCCACCAAAAGCAGGTCGAAAGGGCCTTCAGTTGCAATGATTTTTTCGGCCTCTACGCCTGTTGATGCGGTAACGCATTCATACCCTATCCGCTTACAGATATAGTTCATGATCAAAATTGAGGCTTCGAAATCTTCGATATATAATATTTTTGGCTTATTCATAAGGATATTCCCTATAATTAGATATATATGATTCCCAAGCTCTGACCAGCTAAAAAAATATGAAATCCGCTCACCCCGTCTTTATGGGGCGGGGGCGTGCTGTGAAGGGTGAAAGTAAGAGTCCAGTTCATCTGAATAGCACACATATATGCCCTCATTTAGAAAGTCTTTGATGGCGGCCATTTTCCCTTCCGAAGATATGGCAGCAGAGGCATCCAGTACGACTACAACGTCAAAGCCTTCTTTCTTAAGGTCCAAAGCGCCATCGCGAACACATACATCCAAAGCCAATCCCCCCATGACCACTGTCGTTATACCGTCCTCCCTTAATTGTTCCGGCAAAGTCATCCCGTTTTCAAATCGGGGCTGCGTTTTCTTGTCATTTTCAAAAACGCATGAGTATGAATCTATATTTGGATTATTGCCTTTGCGCAAAATCATGTCATCGCTCGGCACATGGAGTATGGGATGCAACGCGGCCTCTTCAGTGCCTTGAATTCCGTGGTCAGGCCATAATATCTGAAGCACAGCATTTTTGGGGGCTTCTGCATTATCGTCATAATCTGCAACTATTTGACCGTTCTCAAGCCAGACCTTTGTAAAAGGTTCACGTCCGTGCGTGCTGGCAAAAGATGAATGCCCAATGGGGTGCCAATCTTGTGTCCAATACCCTTTGGTGCTCTTGCTGCGCAATTCGTTAAGCTTTGGCATGATTTGATGACCGCCTGACACAGCCAGCCCACCGTCTTCGCAAAATGTCAGTTGCGGGTCTATGCCCAGAAAGGCCACATGTGATGGAAATGTTTTCATAAATCGTCCCTTAAATTATTTTTTATCGCTTTTGTCAAATATGACAGGCGATTGCTCTGCATATCTTTCTGCCAGATATTCCCGGCCTGCCTTTACGCGCGTACTTCCATCATAGCGGAAAATATCTGCTGTTGCATATGTTTTATGAAAATCGCTTGGAATATAAGAACCTGTGCCGACCCCGTCCAGAGGTGCTTTTGCCATTGCCATCATCCTGCATTTTTCCGCATTAAATCCTGATGAAGCAATAATTTTGATGTTGGGAAAGCCGGCCTTGTCCATTTCGTGCCTGAAATGCCAGATCGCAGCGACGCTGACACCTTTGCCGTAAAGAACCTTTAATTGCTCTTCTTCCCAGCTTTCAATCATCATTTGTGGTGCAAAATTGTGCAAAACCTCAATTGATGAATCGTGGTTCAAGCCCTCGATATAGCGCGCTCCGTTTGTGTCGAGACGAAATCCAAGACTGCCATTTTTGGCCTCTTCCGGAAAAGCCTGACAGACGTCAATGGAATCTGTGATCTCCTTGCCATCAAAATCGTTCAGGACAATAAACGGTTTTTCGGGATGCGCTGCCTTGAAGGCTTTGGCGGCTTCCAGGGTCGAATCGTAATATCCGATCAGGGCGTGGGGCATTGTTCCCATGCCCTCTTCCTGGCCAAAAAAATGTGCTGTTGCATTGCTTGCACCATTTATAAAGCCTTTTGCCCCCAACTGCCTTTGGGCTGTTTTACCGCCTATGCTAGCTGCATAATCCATCATTTCCTGCATTTCTGTCCCGCAACAATGCCGTGCTCCCATGGCGATAAACGGAATATCCGGTAATTCCTGACAGGCTCGATATGCGTTTAAGGCTGCAACAGAAACAGCGCCTATTTTTTGTAATAAAAAGGTTTCGCATTCCGCAAGCTTGGTAAATGGCCCCGTGATATAAAGCTGAGCCTCACCTGCAGGGACAATGTCCCCTGGCTGATATCTTGATTCAAAGATGACGTCAAACCCTTCCTTTTTTGCAACCTCTTTCAACCAGCTGACTGCGAGATCAGGTGCAAACATGGCGGGGCTACGTACGAAAACAGCATAAGTGACTTCTTTGTCACCGTCCCGCTCTGCGCATTGTCGTGAATTTGTAAAATAGCTATCCGTCCAAAGAGTAATATCTTCGCGAGAGGTGACGCGCTTGTCATAAAGAGTATTTTTGGGGGTGCTCATAATCCGCCTTTCGCGGCATCCGTATGAATTAAAGACAAATATCTCTATTGCTTCTCTCTGATATAAAAAAGGACTTCACTATGTCAATATATTAAATCAGGAAAGGCAAATTTTCTTTTTAAGTCAGGTATTTTAGTAAAATCTAAACTAACTTCAGGATAGACTGGAAGGATGTGGGATGAAAAAAAATGCAAGAAACATGTCTTTGATTGTGTAGAAGTTTATAAGTCTAGCAAGGATCTGGTGAAAACACTGGAGAAATGCTTAGAGGCCTCCGAGGCTTTGGAATATGAATACCTGCCTTTATGGTTTTATAAAAATAAAGTCATGTCAGGGTCAGTTATAAGTGTAACCAAGGGTGTTCCGGATGATTTCGCCAATTCTCAGGCTTTCGAAGACGTTATGCTGCTGAGCCGAATTATAAAAGATTTGGAAGATATGAAGGAGCATGTATCAGGCGCGCTCGTGGTTATGCCCTTTTATATGACGACATTTAATGATGGGATGGCAGCCGAACTTATAAAAATTTTCCTAAAACATGTTGAGGAGCATTATAAGGACAGGATAATTTTTCTTGTGCGGGCCTGTGAAAAAGTTTCCATGGAGACCAAGCTTAAGCTTTCCTTATTGCGAAAGGCCGGTAGGGCATTAATCCTCGACTCTAATTATCAAAAAGCACCACCTGAACAGTTTCAGGGGTTTCATGCTTATGGATGTGACATGTATGGTCAGACCTTTACCGAAGATCAGCTTTTCGTTCTCCTTAACAAATATGCCGATTATTATGACGGACAAAATCAGAAAACCTTCCTGACCGGGATCGATACCAAAAGCATTCTGATGGCGGCTGTTGCTGCCGGGTTTACCTATCTTTCAGGAAAGGCAGTGTCAAAACCCTATAAAACCCTCAAGGAGGCCTCTTTTTTGACGGTTGAAGATATCTACATCAATGATGCCGGCAAGTAGGAGGGCAGGGCGCGTTATTTACAGCTTGTTATGCCCCTAGATTGAGTCCAGGGCTTCAATCAGTTCGCCGTTTCTAAAGGGCTTTGCCAGCGTTTTATCTGCGCCGATTTTTTTCGCCAATTTCAGAAAATCCAGATTATTCGTCCGGCCGCCCCCTGATATTGCAATAACTTTCAATGCGGGCTGAATTTTCTTTGCCTCGGAGATCGTTTCGATGCCCTCTTTTTCCGGCATGATTATATCGCTTATCAAAACATCGAACTTGCTTTCGGCTTGTAATACCTGAAGGGCTTCTTTGCCGTTCCCGGCTGTTGCAACTTGGTGTTCGCGCGATTGAAGCAGTTCTTTCAGAGTTTCCAAAACAAGTTCATCATCTTCAACAATTAAGATCTTCATATATCCTGTCCTTGCATGGTCTTGTTAATATACTCCTCCAGAGCGCTGACTTTATATGGTTTTTTCAGTACATGTATATCAGAAATTTCGTTTAGATCCGACTCTTTAAACTGGTTGCCCATATACCCTGACGTTAATAAAAACTTTTGGTGGGGGCGGAATTTGCGTATTTCCTTAATCAGGCCAATACCATTTAATTTACCGGGCATGACAACGTCGCTGAAAACAAGATCGAAAACATCGCCTTTTTCTAGATAGATCAACGCATCATCGGCTGTTGTGCAATGCGTGGTTTGATGCCCGAGTAGCTTAAGCTGTTTTTTCACAAATTCGGCAACACTGTCTGTGTCTTCTACCATGAGAATATGCAAAGACGCAGAGTCCGGGCGTTCCTGTGAGGCGATGCTTTTATCATCCTCAGGGCTTTGGTCATGATGTTGTGTGGGTGCATGATTCCCGCTTTCTTTAGAGACGGACGGAGACAGTTTTTCACTATTTGTTGCGGTCAGCTCTTCTCCGCTTTCGTATACGGGTAGATAAACACAAAAAGTAACACCCTCACCAGGCTTGTTCTTAATCTGTATGAACCCGCCGCTTTGTTCTACGAAACCGAAAACCATACTTAGGCCAAGACCAGTTCCCTTTCCGGGATCCTTGGTTGTAAAAAAGGGGTCGAAGACTTTGTCTATCGCGGCATTTTCAATACCTGTTCCCGTATCGGATACCCCAATTCTGATATACTCACCGGGAAGTGGATGCTGGCCTCGGAAATCCTCAGCTTTGGGATGCACAAATGCCTTTTTAGTTTCTATCATAAAATATCCACCTTGCGGCATTGCGTCTCTTGCGTTAACGGCAAAATTGAGCAGTGATGTTTCAAGCTGGACTTTATCGACATTTATAAGCGGAAGGTCGTTACTTAGGGTGTATTTTGCAATGATTGCATCTCCGACTGCCTTATCCAGCAACTCTTCCATGTTGATGAGGACGGTGTTGATATCCAAAACAGACGGGCGCAACTCCTGTTCGCGTGCAAAGGACAACATCCTGGCCGTGAGGGCTGCACCTTTTTCGGCGGCGGTGAGAATTAATTCGGCGCGTCTCCTGATTTTTTCGGCCTCTGCAACATCTGATGCCTCTGCAGCCTCTGCCAAAGCCTCCAATATGCTTGCATTTCCAATAATGACTTGCAAAAGATTGTTGAAATCATGGGCAATTCCACCGCTCAACTGACCGATAGCGTCCATTTTCCGTGATTGGATCAGCTGCTGCTCGGCGCGTTTCTGATTTACCTTCAAATCAAATACTTCACGTGCTTTTGTAACGGCAATAGAGAGCGTATCAGGTGAAAGCAGTTCCTTGATCAGGTAGTCCTGCGCGCCAACACGAATGGCTTCGGCAACTATTGAAGTTTTTCCGTGACCGGTCAGCATGATAATTGGCAGTGGTGCGGTTCCTAAGTTTTCATCATAAATGTCTCTCAAAAGAGACACGCCGTCCATATCAGGCAAAAGATAGTCCAGGAAAACGCAGTCAAACTCTTCTGTTTTAATTCTCTCAATGCCATCCTTCCCGCTGTCTGCTTCTTCAATATGAGGATTTTCGTAGACCTGTTTCAATGCCCGCCTTATTGAAATGCGGTCCACTTCATCATCATCAATTACGAGTATCTTTTTTAATGGCACAACAAGCCCCTAGCCTGGAAATTCGACGATGCGCCAATAGGACTTCAGCAACTGAAGAGCCTGCATGAAATCTGTGCCGACATTTTCTTTCAGCAGATATCCGGCCACATTGTAATTATAGGCCTTTATTTTGTCCTCTTCAGCCCTGGACGTTGTGAGCACAAAGACAATGGCTTCCCGGAAGCGGCTGTCACCGCGAAGCTTTGCCAGGAATTCCTGGCCGTTCATGCGTGGCATGTTCAAATCAAGAAGTATGATGAACGGCTTGGATACGTCACCACTTTCGAGAAGCTCCCAAGCTTCAACCCCGTCTACAGCATGTATCAGAGGATTTAAGAGACGGTTATCCTTAAAGGCGCGCTTAACCAGCATCGCATCAATATCGTCGTCATCTATCAGTAAGACCGTTACATTTTGACTCTTTTCGACTTCCTGTTCTGACAACATCTCTACCTTCCCTGTTTTTCTTTGAATTGTTTTCCTGTTATTTTTCTTCCGGTTCGTTCATTTGGAAGACTTTCGGCCATGTGAAACAAATTGATGTGCCCCTCTCTCCGTTAGCGGGGGAGATAATGTTGACTGTGCCGTTTTGCGTTTCAACCAGTTTTTTTATAATTGCCATACCAAGGCCGCTCCCTTCGACTTTATCGCGGGATTTAAGTGTCTGGAACATTTCAAACACGCGCTTATGGTATTGTTCGGGGATACCTGGTCCGTCATCTGTCACGCAAAAACGTAAATAAGCCCCCTCATCTTTGGCAGTAATGTCTATATGGCCTGATTTCTTGTCATGGTGCTTAACTGCATTAGTGAGAAGATTTCCAAATATCTGCTCCAGCGGTGATGAAGGCGATATGATTTCGGGTAGGTCTGACTGTATATCTACCTGAAAATCTTTTGGAAGGCTCTGCATGGCCACAACTTCCCGAATAAATTCATCGAGGTTGATTTTTGAGGATTCTTCCACAATACGACCGGCGCGGGAAAAAGCCAGAATATCTTCTAAAAGCCCCTCAAGTCGTCTGATTCGCCCGCTCAAAAGGGCCAGATTTTTCAACGTGTCTTCACTGGCTGTTTCGGATATATCTTCTGTTATCCATTTTGCTAGATTATCAATACCGCGCAACGGGGCTTTAAGATCGTGTGAGGCAATATATGCAAACCGTTCCAATTCTTTATTTGAGCGTTTTATTTCTTCAATCGCTTTGACCTGCCTGGTGATAATCTCTGTAAACATTATCATGCCACCGATTTCGCCTTGGGCGTTGTCCCATGGATATAGGGCATATCTGATGTACTCTATTTGTCCGTCTGGGCGTATAAATTTCTCCTGATTCACAACCTTGACCTCGCCTTTGAGTATCCGTTTGTGGTCTTCCATCCATTCCGGCTTTTGTTCTTTTATCACGGGGAAGACTTCGTAATGGTTTCTACCTGTAATATCTCTGTTTTCCAGACCGTAATCCATCATCCAGCGATCCGAATAGGCAATATAATTCATGTTCTTGTCAAACATGGCAACGGCAGCCGGAGTATGCTTTATAATCAGCCGGAACATTTTTGAGGCCTCCATAGCTCTAAGCTCCGAGCGTTGCCTCAAAACAGCGATAGACCATGAAATAAAGAAAGCGCACAAGCTGAGGGCAAGTCCTGCAACTACGATATATATATGTTTGGATTTGTTAACATGTCTGGCAAATGATGGAAGTGTTTTATAGGATATGGTCCAGTCATGGTTGGCAATGGTCAGTTTTTCCATCTTGTTATATTCGCCTATGCCGCGGGCAAAACCATCCTGGTTCATGGGGCGTTGATACATAAGCGTATCTGAAGATATGTCTTCCTGATCGTGAATTTCAAAATAAATGTCGGGGTATCTCTCGCCAATAATGCCTGAAATAAGGTTGTCCATACGGAAGGGGGCGTATACAAAACCTTGTATGGTTTTCCTGCGTTGGTCAGGGGTGAGGGATTCGCCTAAACTACTGCGATAGAAAGGCAGGTAAAGCAGAAACCCTGCCTGGACATCCTCATCAATTTCCTGAACCAGTGTGACACGTCCTGAATTTGTCGCCTCACCTGTGAGCATTGCCTTTTCCATGGCCTCACGACGTGTCTCTTGTGACCACATATCGTAACCAAAGGCCTGCTGGTTGCGCACATCGAATGGCTCCAAAAACTTAATGGCGGTATATAATTCGCGATTATGCTCGGGATGGATTTTAAAGTCGGGAAAGCCCTCAGCGCGAATATTTTTTTCGAATGCGTCCTTTTCCCCGGGCCTGACAAAAACCGAATATCCTAATCCTTGTATTCCGTTGAAACCCTCGTTTATATATAGCGCTTTGTAATATTCGGCCCATTCCTGGCGGCTTACGTTATCAGATCCGTAAAGAAGACCTCTCGCGCCGCGCAAAATCTGTTCATATGCGGCAAAACGCGTAACTATGTCTTCTCTGATCTGAACCGTTTCCATATTAAAAAGCGCTTTGGCGTTTTCCCGCGTTTCTGTGTACTCGTTACAGGCAAGAAAAACAGTAACGGCCATAATAATGAATACCAGAAACAGTGTTCTGAGTATGTCGCTTCTCAAAAACGGTTGTTTATTATTTTCTTCAAAACTTGGCATAGGCTAATGGATCGGACGACCTGGTTTAATTTATTAGCTTTTTCAAAACTACATTGATTTTAAAGGAAAATCCATAATAATGGCTTAATAAAACATAGTTTTTTATGTCCGGACTGTTACGTAGCCGGAACTCTGGCAGGTTACAAGCTGTTAGCTGTGCTAAAGGAGTTATAAAATGGATAAAAAAGAAGCAGATAAAATCTGGGAACTGGCAAAGGAATTGAAAGTGGCCATGGTTGTCACTGAGGACAATTCCACTAATACTTTGCGCTCACGCCCCATGCACATTGTGCAGGATGAATTCGATGGCACATTCTGGTTTTATACAAAGGCCAGCGGTGACAAGGTTGATGAGATTAAAGATGACTCACGTGTAAATCTGGCTTTTGCCTGTCGCGAAGATGGTGATTATCTGTCTGTCTCAGGCACGGCACGCATAAACCGCCGTCAGGATTTAATTGATAAATATTGGAATCCGTTTGTAGCGGCCTGGTTTCCCGAAGGAAAAGACAGCCCGAAATGCACTTTGATGGAAATAAAGGTAACACAGGCAGAAAGCTGGGAAAGCAAGTCTAACAAAATGGTGCAGCTATATAAAATTGCTAAAGCCAATATAAAGGATGAGCTTCCTGATATGGGCGAAAATACGAAATACGGATGATAAAAATGCGGAAGAATTTATTAAAACGGATACTTATCCGGTCTCGTAACAGACATTGGAAAATTAGTCTCAAAAAGGCTTAACCTAATATTTCGGAGGGGAAAGTATAAATTTTTTTTCCTCCGCTCATATGTATTACAAATTCGTTGTCCATTAATGACTTGATGGCTGGATCCAGTACATCCAAAGAGCCGGTATAGGTACCAAAGGCTGGCATAATAATGCGTTGGCTGTCTGTTACAAAACAGCGTTTGCGCGTAGCTTTCCCTTTATGACGTATAGTGGCGCAAGGATGGTAATGTCCGCTAATCTCATAATCCTGATTTTTTTCCTTCGCGATATGACGAAAAATAAGCCCTTCAATATCAAGACTTTCATAAGAGGTCAGGCCGGGCGGCACAAATCCCCTCTCATGATTGCCCTCAATCCATATGATTTCATAATTTTCACATAGCTGGCTAAAATCATGGCGGCATTTTTCGTCTAATCTGTGATAGGCATTTTCATCGTGAAAGCTGTCGCCCAGCAATAGTAGTTTAATTGCTTTCGTTTTATGGAGTACGGCATTCAATCGGGAAAGTGTTTCGCATGTATCATGTGGGGGCACAAAGACGCCATTCGCGACAAAACTTGATCCCTTTTCCAAATGCAGATCTGATACCACCAAAAGATTTTCGTCCTTCCAGTAAAGACAACCTTCTGGCAACAGCTGGAGTTCATGCCCGCCAAAGGCAAGCTTTTTTGAAGTGGGTTTGTTATTCATTGTCATCCATTCCGGCTTCTGCCAAAAGGTCATGTTCCAAATCTTCGAGCATATAATCTCCGGAATCCTCGCGGCTAATGCTTTCACCGAAGGCCTGCAATACAAGTGGTACAGCCAGAGGTGAAATTTTATCCAGTTCCCTATAAGATATTTTTCCCTCAATACGTCTTAACATTGCACTCAGGCGGTGCAGATCAATCAGGCCGCCCGCTGCGTCATGGTAAGCTGCCTGTAGCAAAATATGGTCAGGTTCGTATTTGCGTAAAACATCATAGATAAGGTCAGAGCTAAAGGTCACTTGTTTTCGTGTTTTTTCCTGTCCTGGATGGCGCCGCTCTATTAATCCTGCAATGACGGCTGCTGTCCTGAAATTGCGTTTCATTAGTGGTGTTTCTGCCATCCATTCTTCCAAATCATCGGACAGTATGTCTTGTGAAAATAAATCTTCTATATTTTTGGGCGGTTTAAGTGACCATACGGCCAGAGCGTAATCACTTGCTATAAAGCCCAATGGCCTAAAACCTTTGCGCTGCATACGGCGCATGAGAAGAAAGCCCAGTGTCTGGTGTGCGTTCCAGCCCTCGAAGGGATAGGCAACAAGATAAAACTTACCGTTACGGGAAAAGCTTTCGACAATCAGATTGTCTCTATCGGGTAGGTCGGAGCGCTCTTTCTGGTGTTTTAACCAGTATTTCACAGGCTCGGGCAGCGCCTCCCACTCTTCTTCCGTCCCTAATATGCCGCGCACCGTATCTGCAAGATGGGATGATAAAGGCATGCGTCCGCCAGCATATGAAGGGATAGAGGGCGTGCCGTCCTTCGTTTTCGAGACTTGAACATTCATATCTTTTAACCCCTCGAAACGCAAAACCTGCCCGCCGAAGTAAAATGTGTCACCGGGGGAGAGTTTGTTTATGAACCATTCTTCGATAGTGCCTAATGTTTTATGACGTAATTTGACCTTCAGGGCGGGGGCTTCCACAATTGTTCCTATATTCATCCTGTATTTGCGGATAAAATTTTTATCTGAAAGCTGGTAAAGTCCAGCTTTGTTTATTTTAAGGCGTGCAAACCGCTCATAGGTACGAAGGGCATAGCCGCCATTCATGACAAAACCTAATGTTTTTTCAAAATCTTCCCATTCAAGATTGCGGTAGGCCCAAACCTGTATGATTTCTTCATAAAAGTCCTTTGCCTCAAAAGGGCCTGAGCAGGCGCGTGCAAAAATATGCTGTGCCAGAACATCAAGCCCCCCATCGCGCGGTTCTACCCCGTCATAATAATCTCTTGATATTGCGGCTTTTGCGGCCAGGCATTCCAGATATTCAAACCGTGAGGCAGGCACTAATATGGCGCGGGACGGCTCATTTAGGCGGTGGTTGGATCGTCCGATACGTTGCAAAAGGCGCGATACACCTTTCGGTGCGCCGATTTGCATGACAAGGTCCACATCTGCCCAGTCCAACCCCAGATCAAGAGAAGAGGTCGCCACCACACAGTCCAGCTCACCGCGGGCCATTTTCTCCTCGACTTTGCGTCGGATTTCGCGATCCAGTGAGCCATGATGCATGGCAATGCGCAGATTCTTTTCGTTAATTTTCCAAAGTTCCTGAAAAATAAGCTCGGCTTGCGCGCGTGTATTTACAAAAACAACGCTCATATCCGCGTCGCTGACAGCGTCATAAATTTCTGGTATGGCATAGGTTGCCATATGCCCGGACCATGGCATACGGTTTTTACTGGTCAGGATTTCTATTTTCGGCTTTACGCTTTGTGCAAGCTCCACCCTTGCGCCTTTACCGGGACGGGATAGCCAGTCTTGCGCATTTATCGGGTCAGCAACTGTCGCGGACAATCCAATGCGCTGTGCCTTTGGCGCAAGTGTCGCTAAACGCGACAAATTAAGGGACAAAAGATCACCGCGTTTGGAGTGCATAAGCGCATGCATTTCATCTATGATGATATAACGTAGATGCGCAAAATATTCAGGCGCCTCCTCGTAAGAAAGCAGCAGGGCAAGGCTCTCTGGTGTTGTCATCAACATGTGCGGAGGCTTGTTTTTTTGGCGCTGCCTCTTTGATGCTGGCGTGTCGCCTGTGCGTGTTTCAAAGGTGACCGGCAGGTTTAAGTCCTCAATGGGTTTTCCGACATTGCGATGTACGTCAACGGCCAATGCCTTCAAGGGAGATATGTAAAGCGTATGCAGCTTATGTTCCGGTGGCAGGCTTTCAAGTATATCGACAAAGCTTGGCAGAAAACCTGCAAGTGTTTTTCCTCCGCCTGTAGGGGCAATTAAAACAACGTCACGCCCCGCTTGGGCATCTTTCAAAACATCAAGCTGGTGCGGATGCCAAGACCAGCCCCTCTTCTCAATCCAGCCGGACAGGGGGTGACTTTCCAGATTTTTTGGAAGTGCGGGCTGATCCGCCCTATCTTTATACTCATGAACTTGCTTCGACATGATCTTTATATAGAGCCAATTGATGCGTTTATCGACCCTATGAAACCCTCAAGGCTCGCAATTATTACGCATGGCCATGCTGACCATGCACGGCCTGGCCATGACCATGTAATCGCAACGCCTGATACAATAGAAATTATCAAACGCCGCTATGGTGAAAATTGTGCCAAAACATTTGAAGCTCTGGAGTATGGGGTTGAAAAGAAAATAAAGGATGTAACCATCTCTCTCCATCCGGCAGGCCACGTGCTCGGCAGTGCGCAAGTCCTTCTGCAGTATCAGGGGTATCGCGCTGTCATGACGGGGGATTACAAGGCTCGGCCTGATTCAACTTGCGCCCCTTTTGAAGTTGTTCCATGCGATTTATTTGTAACCGAGGCTACATTCGGCCTTCCTGTCTTTCAGCATCCCGATTCTGCCGATGAGATCAAAAAACTGCTTAAAGCCCGGGAAGAGCAGCCAGAGCGTGCTTTTTTAATCGGTGCATACGCGCTAGGCAAAGCGCAACGCGTCATCAAACTTATACGCGAAGAAGGCTATGACCGCCCAATATATATTCATGGCGCCCTTAAAAAGCTATGCGAATTTTATCAGGAGCGCGGCATTAATTTAGGGGAATTGCGCTCCCCGACTGGTTTAAAAAAAGACGATTTCCACGGGGAAATAGTGGTCGGGCCGCCATCTGCGCTTAAAGATCAATGGTCACGGCGCTTTCCTGACCCTGTAGTGGCGTATGCATCAGGCTGGATGACTATAAAACAGCGCGCGCGCCAAAGTGGTGTGGAATTGCCACTTGTTATTTCCGATCACGCCGACTGGAATGAGCTTACTGAGACTATAAAGGCAACCGGAGCGTCAAAAATATGGGTTACTCATGGCCGAGAAGATGCGCTTGTCCATTATTGTCGCAGCATCGGGCTGGAAGCAGAGCCTCTTTATCTGCAGGGCCGCGACGATGAGGAGGACTAAACCATCATGAAAGCCTTTGCCGAGTTGCTGGAGCAACTGATCCTAACATCCTCCCGCAATAAAAAAGTGGATTACCTGGCACAATATTTTGCCAAGACACCGGATCCTGACAGGGGTCTGGCACTGGCGGCAATAACACGCGATTTGTCATTGCGCCATGTTAAATCCTCCTTAGTAAAACAAAATGTGCTTGAGCGCGTGGACCCCAAGCTTTTCGCCCTGTCATATGATTATGTCGGTGATCTGGGTGAAACGGTTGCTCTTATTTGGCCGGAAACAGTAAGCGGTGAATTGCCATCCGTAAAAGATTTTATCGCGTTTCTGGAAGATACGCCCAAGGCTGAATTGCCTGCCCTTTTTTCTGACCTTATGGATCTGGCTACACCCAATGAGCGCTGGGCCATGATTAAGATGATTACCGGAGGCTTGAGAGTAGGGGTTTCAGCCCGCCTTGCAAAAACAGCCCTTGCAAAATATGGCAATGTGGAATTACAGGAGATTGAGGAAATCTGGCATGGGCTAACCATTCCTTATCTTAAACTATTTGCCTGGCTTGACGGTAAAACAGATAAGCCCCAAATAAAGCATACCGAGACCTTTCATCCTCTTATGCTGTCTAATCCCGTAGATGAAATCAAGGATTTTGAAAAGCTGAGTGAGGCAGATTTTGCAGCTGAATGGAAATGGGACGGTATCCGCGTACAGCTGGTTTTTAACGAGGACACACAGCGTATGTTTTCACGTACAGGTGACGACATATCACACACATTTCCCGACCTGACTGAGAGCCTGAATGGGGCGGCCGTTTTGGATGGCGAGCTGTTGGTCGGTAAGGATATGGAGCCTCTCCCCTTTAATAACCTGCAGCAACGCCTTAACCGCAAAACCATTGTAAAAAAACACCTTAAAGATTACCCCGCTTTCGTGCGTGTTTATGACATCCTGTTTGATGGTGAAGAGGATTTACGTACCCTTCCCTGGCAGGAGCGGCGAGCAAGACTTGAGAGCTGGATGGAATCTCACGATAACAAACGGCTATCCTTGTCTGAGCTTATCCCTTTCAAAAGCTGGGAGGAGCTTAAAAAAATCCGCGAAAAAGGCGCTGAGGAGCAAGGACATGAAGGCATCATGTTGAAGCGCAAAACCTCGGTTTACGAGCCGGGCCGCCCAAAAGGCCCTTGGTATAAATGGAAGCGCGATGCACGGCTGGTTGATGCAGTTCTCATGTACGCGCAGCGTGGACACGGTAAACGCTCCTCCTTTTACTCTGACTACACATTCGGGGTATGGAAAGGAAACGAGATCGTGCCAATCGGCAAGGCCTATTTCGGATTTACGGATCAGGAGCTTAAACAACTCGATAAATGGGTGCGTGCCAATACAATCCAGAGGTTCGGTCCTGTGCGCGAAGTCAAAAAAGAGCTGGTATTTGAGGTTGCTTTCGATAGCGCACATGTCAGCCCACGTCACAAATCAGGCATTGCCTTACGTTTCCCCCGCATCAACCGTATCCGTTGGGATAAACCCGCGCAGGAAGCCGAAACCTTGGACGGTATGCAGTTTTTCGTAGAAGGCCAATCAGACTCATAAAGAAAACCCCCTTGCGGCGTGAAATCCGAAGGAGGCTCTCTAATAGAAGCGGATGAAGCTAAAACAACCGTTGAAGGCTGTCATTTTGCACCCGCTTCTGTGTTACAAACACATGGCACGGAAATTCGTTCCAAAAAAAACCGAAAATATTAGCGCGAGACTTTTAGCGCCTGCTCAAAGACTTTATAGCTGTAATCATATTGGCAGGATGTGGCCTTTTTATCATATAAGGATACAGAATCATCACCGATATAATTATTGTCGGGCATATTATTTGCCTCATCCCAGCCGGCCTTCATAGGACGTACTTCACCTGAATTCATGTCCCAGACGGTTTTCAAGGCCTCGCAATTTTTGCGATCAATGGTTGTCAGCTCCACCGAGCAATCGTCATGATTAATTGTGAGTTCGGCAGTGGTCCGGTTAAATTCAGCGCGCAAAGTCGTAAAAATGCCGCAATCTTCAATGGCCACAAAATATTTGGTATCGGGCAGCGTATCCGGATCTGTATTCAATATGGCAGAGGTAATCGATTTGGCGTGTTCGGGGAAAACCCGTCTTTCTTCGGCGTCTGACATAAAATTTGCTCCTTAACTGAGCCCCCTAAAATAAACACATAAGCGCAATATGTCAATTAAAATATGGGGTATGCGCCTATTCCCCGGCAGTGGCTTTCATTTCCTCCAGTTCAAGCCAGCGCGTTTCCGCCTCATCCAGCCGGTTTTTCAAACGCCCTATTTTCTCCGACGCACGCATGAACCCATCGGCATCGCGGTTATAAAAGTCAGGGTCTTTTAAAAGCGTGGTCAGCTCGGTGATTTCGCTCTCAAGTGTTTTAATTTTCTTCGGCAACTGTTCCAGCTCATATTTATGTTTGTAGCTGAGCTTGGCAGGGGGCTCTTCCCCGCTATCTTCTGCTGCCTCTTCAACTTGTGTCGCTGCTTTTTTGGTTTTCGCCTTGGATTTGGAAGAGCCTTTTTCAGTGCCTTCCGAATTGTCTGCGTTGCCTGCTTTTTTCTTTTCCTGACGCTTTTTAAAGGCCACATAATCGGAATATCCGCCGATGATATGCTCGACCACGCCGTCACCTTCAAAAACAAGCAGCTGGCTGACCGTCTGGTCAAGAAAGTCACGGTCATGGGACACCACAATCAATGTGCCCTTATAGGCGGTCAGGATCTCCTCCAGCATATCAAGAGTGTCCATATCCAGATCATTGGTCGGCTCATCCAGTATCAGGAAGTTTTTCGGGTTGGCCAGAACCTTGGCCAGCATCAGGCGGTTTTTCTGCCCACCTGATAATGTAGCAACCTTGTTGCGTGCATCGGACGGGTCAAACAGAAACTGTTTCAGATAGCCACAGACATGGCGTTCCTTACCCATAACATCGATGTAATCGCTTTCATCGGGGGAGAGGGTTTTCCAAAGAGAATGGTCGTCATTCAGTTCTTTCCGTTTCTGGTCGAAATATGAAAATTCGATATCTTTCTTTAATTTAACCGTTCCCTCATCCGGCTCCAGATCGCCGATCAGGGTTTTAAGGAAGGTCGTCTTTCCCGAGCCGTTTTTGCCTATAATTCCGATACGGTCACCGCGCTGGATTTTCATCGACAGCTTATCCAGCAAAACCTTCTCACCATAGCCCTTGGACACGTTATAAAATTCGGCAATATTTTTAGATGTGTTTTCGGTTTCAATGTCGTCAATCTTGATTTTGGCCATAACACGGCGATAGGCAGAGGTATCCTTTTTCAGGGCATCGCGTTCTTTACGCATATTTTCCAGCCTCTGCTGGTTACGTTTGCGGCGCGCCTTGACCCCGCGGGACGCCCATTCGACCTCGATATCCAGTTTTTTCTGGCGGTTCTTCAGCTCGCGCTCCTCCTGCTCCAATAACATGGTTGACCATTCATCAAATTTGGCAAACCCGTCGGGTGAAACCTTGATTTCGCCACGGTCAAGCCAGAACACCTTATTGGTGATATTGGCCAGAAAGGTTTTGTCGTGAGAAATACAGACAAGCGTGCCGCGGCGGGAATTCAGAAAATTTTCCAGCCACTCAATCACGTCCAGATCAAGATGGTTGGTTGGCTCATCCAGCAGGAGAATATCAGGATCCTCAACCAGTGCGCGCGCCAGTTCGGTGCGGCGCATCTGTCCGCCCGATAAATGTGTGGTGAGGGCATCCGCCTCAAGATCAAGCGGCGTAATAACCATATCGACAAGGTAGGACAGCTCATCCGCATTTTGTGCGGTGATGCCTTCAAAAACATAATCGCGCACGGTTTGCCCCTTTTTAGGCTTTACATCCTGGCGCATCATGCCGATGGATGTGCCTGCCAGTTTCCAGCGTTCCCCCATATCAAGCGTCAGCTTGCCTGATATCATATTCATCATGGTGGATTTGCCCGCGCCGTTTTTCCCGACAACGGCAATGCGGTCACCTTCATGAACATGGAAGGTGAGGTCCTCGAATAAAGGGGCTTTTCCGAAAGTAATCAGCGCGTCCTGCACGCTTAGAAGCAATTGTTCTGTCATAATAGGCGGTAAAATAGTGGATTTGGCGAAGAATGCAAAGGAAACTCGCTTAAAAGACGGGAGGCCTCACTTTTTTGCATATCAGCCTCAATCTTTCGCAACAGGCGGTGGTGGAGGGCGAGCATATGGGCGAGTTTCCGCATGACAACCGCGCGGCCCCCGTGTTTGAAGGCGTTTTGCGCGGCACGCGCCTTACCCGTCCGTGTTTTCGGCCCCGTAGATTTAAGCCACGGTTTTAAAGCCCTTAGACGTTCGGCCTGTTTACGGCGACGCTCAGGCGGCCAGCCCCGTGATGTAACACCTGACTTAACCTTTGATTTAAAAGACATTTTTGTTGTCCTTTAGTTCGTTTGTCAAAAGCGTTAAAAATTTGCGCCGCTCCACCGCTGACAGGGTATTAACGGTATGGCGGCATTCGCGCTGGCTGCGTAAGGCAAGGGTCAGCATGTCCTGATTGACATAGCCTTTATGTATATCGGTGGAGGATAAGGTGGCGGTACTTTTACCAAGCAGGCGATGGAAAAGCGCGTCCAGAGCAAGTGCCTGTTTCTTCAAAAGGTAGGATTGGTCGCCGCCTGTCTTTAAGGCACCCGCCAGTTGCGCCGTGACCGCATCAATCGTGCTGTCATCCCCATCCGAAAAAGGCGCGGTCAGTGTATGCATTAGTTGTGCGGACGGGTCGGCAGGTGGCGGATGTTCAGATGTTAGTAAGAGTGAGTTTGATATTGTGTGGGGTATGTGCGTTAAATCAGTCATATCTCACAATAGGATACTATTCCTATTAAGGCAAGTTTTTAAATAAGCTGCCTCGGATGCGCTTAATATGACGGCGGCAAAGGAGAAAAATTAATATCTATTATGAAATAGGTTTGAGATAAAACATATCAGAGTAATAAAGGTGACAAGGAACGATTGACCGAAGAATCTTTTTATGATTCATTATAAAAGCGGCGGTTAAATCCCGTCATTTATAGAGCAAAAGGTGAGTAGGGGAACCTACTTGCCTTTTTTTGATGGCGTTTTTATCGTCTCAACAACGTGTGTATTTTTGCACCGTTGAGCCTTTTTTACAGTTGTAAACTGTCCAGTTTTAGCACTTCTGCCAATTTTTCTAGCCATAATTACCACCTCCTTTCTGTCGCTAGTTGCAACGGTAGGAATAGGTGCGGAATAACCGCCATGATTATTATTGTGCGATTCCATTACTCAAATAAAAAAATTTATTTTTTTATTCACAACATATGCGGTCGAGAGCAGTATTATTATAACTCATAAAAGATATTTATCTTCATACTTGTGCGGGTGTGGATTCCTTTTTATAGTCCGGCACATGGTTACCTACGCAGTATTCAAAAGAGGCAGTAAGGTCAGGCGCGTCCTGATGTCGCCCGCCATTTTATTCTGGGCGCTGCCCTATCTGATGATGCTGTTGTTAATCGGCACATTGGCGCAAGCCGAAATCGGGATTTACGAGGCGCAAAACCGCTTTTTCTCCTCCCTCATTTTATGGGTCGGGCCCATTCCCCTGCCCGGCGGATTGGCAGTCAGCGCGCTGATTTTTCTGAATCTGCTGGCCAAATTTATCTTTGACAGCCCGTGGAGTTTAAAAAAAACAGGGATAAATTTGACCCATCTGGGTGTTCTTGTCCTTCTTATCGGTGGCGTTATATCAACCATGACACGCCAGGAAGCAGCCCTTCCCCTGCCCAATGGTGAGGCGGTCAGCCAAGCCTCATCCTATATCGAGGCCGATTTTCTTGTAAGAAAAAACGGCGATATTTTAAAAACGCTGCCTTTTGAAGATTTGTCCGCGGGTCAGAAAATTGAGGGTCTGCCCTTTGATATCACGATGCAAATGGTGTGCGAAAATTGTGACATTGTCATGCGCCCTGAAAATGAAAGCCAAGCATGGCAGGGCCCGTCCGCGTCCATGAAGCTTGTCCCGTCAAAATCAGAAAAGCAAGCCGAGGAAAACCTGCAAGGGGTGGCCTTTGAAATAGACCGTGCAAATGATGCAGATAACGGGAAATACCAGACATTTTCGTTCTTCCCGCAACCGCCTGAAATAGAGTATGAGGGCGACATTTACCAGTTTACGGTGGAGCGGCGCGCGCTTACCCTGCCTTTTGAAGTGCGCCTGAATGCGTTTGCGCCTGAATTTTACCCCGGCACGAACAAGGCCAGATCCTATCATTCAGACATAACAGTCACAGACGGTAATACATCTTTTGAGGCGCGCATTGCCATGAATGAGCCGCTGCGGTTCAAAGGATATACGCTTTACCAGACATCTTATTTCCAAAACGCCGACGGGTCGCTGACCAGTGTTTTATCGGTGGTGAAAAACAAAGGCCGTATATTCCCCTATATCGCAACGGGCATCATACTGGCGGGATTGTTGTTCCATGTCATCATTACCGGTATGAAAAAAAAGGAGCGATCATGAGGCCCTTTTGTTCCATACTGACAGGTATTGTCCTTATTCTAGGGCTATTGATCCCCGGTGCGCAGGCCAAAGACACCATGATACCTGTTGAGGAA
>NZNU01000040.1 GCA_002695035.1 Micavibrio sp.
CCTTACTTCATGGGCTCAGACACTGATTTTAAAAATGTAAGAAAAGCCGTTTCATGCCCTCTCATCCGTAAAGATTTTATGGTCGATTTGTACCAGATATATGAGAGCAGATATTTGGGTGCGGATTGTGTTCTGCTCATAATGGCTTCACTTGATGATGGATTAGCAAAGGAAATGCGCTCTCTGGCAGAAGAACTCGGCATGAGCACTCTAATTGAAGTTCATAACCGGAAAGAGCTTGAACGTGCCCATACGCTGTCCCCACGCTTAATCGGCGTTAACAGTCGCAACCTTAAAACGATGAAAGTTGATGTTGACGCTACAATATCAATGGCGGCTGACATAAAAGACGGCATACTCCCTATTGCTGAAAGTGGGATAAAAACCCCTTCCGATGTTTCTGCTTTGTATAAAGGTGGATATAGAGGATTCCTGATAGGAGAATCCTTGATGAGATCAAAAGATGCTTCGCAGAGTATAAAAGCCTTAGAAAACATAAGCATTTAAAGCCCCCCCCCTTGACGCTGCATGAGAACTAATGTAGAACAAATAGAGGACATTAAATAAACCAACGATATTATCTATGGGGATATTATGCTAACCAAAAAGCAAAAAGACCTGCTTGTTTTTATTCATGATCGCATGACCAGTGATGGAGTTGCGCCCTCTTTTGACGAGATGAAAACAGCTCTCGAACTTAAGTCTAAATCAGGTGTACATCGCCTTGTTACCGGACTTGTTGAGCGGGGCTATCTTGAGCGCCTGCCAAATCGCGCCCGCGCCTTGGATATTAAAAGGCTACCGGACGACATGACTGCAGACAATGTCGCCAACGCAAATTCAGACAGCGGGAACCAGCTTTTTCAACATGATACTGGCGGGGTACGACATGTACCTCTTTATGGAAAAATTGCAGCCGGAACACCTATTGAGGCTATACGTCACGAAGGGGAATATATCGATGCCCCTCTTAGCATGATGGGTGGGAAGGGTGATTTTTACGCACTGACTGTTGACGGTGAATCTATGAAAGATGCCGGTATTTGTGATGGTGATATGGCTATTATTCGCAGGACCGAAGAGGCGCGCAACGGAGATATAGTTGTCGCACTGGTCAAAGGTGAAGAAGTAACACTAAAAACTCTAATGAAAAAAGGGGCAAAAGTTGATCTTGTCCCTGAAAACAAAGAACATAAGGTTCAGACCTATGATGCAGATCAGGTTCAAATTCAGGGCGTCCTGTCCTCCATTATCAGAATGTACTGAAAACCTCATTGCCAAGGCCGTTTTTTGTCCTGATTAACGGCTTTTTTCAGAACGATGGCACCTCTCTCCAGACTTATACTATGGCTGCCACCTTGTTTTAGCTGCCAATATCCAATCAGTTTTTTATCGGTGCATGATTTTTGCCTCAGACCGAAAGGTGCTATAACATAATCAACGTCGGGATTAGAACAATCTTCTGATAAAGCATATTTCTGTCTTAGATAACTTACGCGCTCCCCGTTACTCAGTTTGATGTGGCATGCAGACATGTCACAGCAAATATTTTTCTCACAGCCTATCGCGGGAAATGTCTGAACTTCCTTCCCTGTCACGTTGAGTTGCTCCATCCATTGGCTTCGTACAAATCGTTCTTTAATTTTGCTCGACACATATAATGTTTTATTATCATGTACACCGACGAGCTTACCTGTTGATGATACTAAAAGCTGTGGTGTCTGGTGGCTAATCACGAGTGCCATGAAGACAGCAAATAGTGGTACACATAAAAATCTAAAAAAGCCTTTTAATGCAAAAAGTGAAAATATTGACATTATAAGTATTAAAAATGCGGAAAAAGGCATCTGGCTAATACTGAATGTCGCATTTGGTAAGGACGCAACATTTTTTGCGATGTCGATAATAAGCCCGGTCCCCCATGACATTGGCTTCAAAGCCAGCCACTCCAAATTAAAAGGGGCAAGAAGAAAAGTCAGCACAGCAGACGGCATAACAACAAAGGATAATATCGGCATAGCAAGCACATTTGCTAACAGTCCATACTTCGCCAAGGCGTTAAAATGATATAATGCAAAAGGAGCCGTTGCAATTGTGGCAATCATTGTTGTGGCACAAATACCGCCAAAATAAAGCATGGACTTCCTAATAAGTCCTGCATGACTATACCACCTTGTGATTTTGGGTCTCAGGGCCTCATAAAATAAAACCAAAGCCAAAACAGCAGAAAAAGACATTTGGAAACTTACTGTAGTCAGGTTTTCAGGCTTCCAGATCAAAAGCACCAGGGCGGCAAAAGACACCAGTCGTAGCGATACCGGCGAACGATCCGCCATAATGGCAAAAAAGGCTATAACTGTCATCATCATAGCCCGCACTGATGGTGTGCCTGCGCCCACAAAGACTGTATAGAATATTGCAGCCATTATACCTGCAAAAGCTGCGATTTTCTTAATGGGCCAGTTCAAAGCAAGATAGGGAACACAGGCCATTAAAAAACGTGATATGAAAAAGACAAAACCCGAAAAAAGCCCCACATGCAAGCCAGATATTGCAAGCATATGCGCCAGACCCGATTCACGAAACGCCCCCCAACTCGCATCATCAATTGCCGCCCTTTGTCCTGTTAGAAGTGCCGTCATTACTGCCGACACCTGAACATCAGAACTTTCCAGAACTTTAGCGGACATATTTCTTCGTAACTGCTCAAGAACAGTGAACAGTTTCCTGTTTTGAGGCTCCTGTAAAATTTCAGGCTGTCCGTATGCAAAGCCTATTGCGCCGATATTTTTAAAATAAGAATACCTCTTGAAAGAAAAGTCACCCGGTATGGCTGGTCCGGCTGGTGGTTTTATATTTGCGCCAAAAGAAATAGTTTGACCAGGTTCAAGCCCTTCATCAGAACGGAACGTCATTTGAATATAGTGAGGGGTATCACTGCGCTCCAGATTTTCAACTTCCTGGACCTTGATTACGGCTTTACTACCGCTATCTGATGTCTCAATCTTATCGATAACACCTTTTACAACCGCGTAGCGGTCATGCTTTTCAAGAAATATTGTATCAACCGAGTGCGTCCTAAGCTGAGCAAGCCCGAAGCCACAGGCAGATACCATCAATGCAGAAATAAGTATAAAGCTGACTTGATGGCGCGCATATTTATATTTGTAAAAACCGGTTACTGCCAAAAGCATAGCCAGAAAGACTATCAAGCTGATTATATATGTCGGGTCAGGCTCGGCTGAAAGTCCGAAATAAAGACTTATCCCACAACCGAGGAAAAGCGGTGACAGCATAAAAAAACCGGACGCAAAGCTTTCCATCTGCCCGGCCAGAAAAGTTTTCAGGGGGTTTTCTGCCTCTCCCCAATGTGCAGCCCTTTTAAACATAGACAAAATCTATATACTCATTTCTGTTTTAAACCAATGAAGAATAACTGAAAATACTTATGACTGTCATTACACGCTTCCCCCCTTCCCCTACTGGCTTTATGCATATAGGAAATGCACGTACAGCCATGTTTAACTGGCTCTTTGCAAAACACGAAAAAGGGAAGATGCTTCTGCGTATAGAAGATACTGACAGAACGCGCCACTCAGAAGAGGCCGTGCAGGCCATATATGACGGGATGAATTGGCTCGGCTTATCCTGGGACGGCGATGCTGTATCACAGTTTTCACGCTCTGACAGACATACTGAGGTGGCAGAGGCCCTTCTGGAAAAAGGGATGGCCTATAAATGCTACTGCACCTCCGAAGAGTTGGAAGCCATGCGTGAGAAAGCTCAGAAGGAAGGTCTGCCTACCTTTTATGACCGCAGGTGGAGAGACAAAGATGAAAATGATGCACCAGCGGATGTAAAACCTGTTATACGCATAAAAGCCCCCTTAACAGGTGAAACTGTCATCGAAGATAAAGTGCAGGGCAAGATTACTATCAAAAATGAGCAGCTGGACGACTTCATCATATTGCGCTCTGATGGTACGCCCACTTATATGCTTGCTGTTGTGGTGGACGATAATGATATGGGTGTTACTCATGTTCTACGTGGCGATGATCACATGAATAATGCTTTCCGCCAGAAAATCATTATTGAGGCAATGGGTTGGGACACACCGATTTATGGACACATGCCTATGATCTTAGGTCCTGATGGCTCTAAACTCTCAAAACGTCATGGGGCAGTCTCTCTGGAGGACTTTCAAGCCATGGGCTATTTACCCGAAGCTGTCTTTAATTATCTCCTGCGCTTGGGATGGAGTCATGGCAATGATGAAATTATCTCCAGAGAACAAGCTATCGAGTGGTTTACAATAGATAATATCGGCCACTCTCCCTCAAAATTCGACTATGACAAGCTCGAGAACCTGAACGCGCATTATATAAAGGAGCTGGATAATGAAAGGTTCAGCATACTTGTTCAGGATTTCTGGACAAAACTAAAAGTCCCCCAAATTTCAGAAGACATGCTGAAGGGTTTTCTACAACTGGCGGATGAGTTGAAGTCAAGAGCAAAGACATTAAAGCAAGCCGCTGAAGAATCAGTATTTTTATCATACTCAGCAGAGTATAATTTTGAAGGTGATGCACTCAATATACTCACAGATGATGCTTTAACTTTACTGAAGGATTTAAAGCGTAGCTTATCCGGGTTAGATGATTTTTCTACTGATTCCGTGCAATCTGCCTGCAAACAATTTGCTAAAGAAAATGTCGATGGGAAGCTTGGTAAAATAGGTATGCCTTTACGGGCTGCAATTACTGGCCGAACACAATCACCATCTGTATTTGCCTGTGCCTCTGTTTTAGGCAAAGACGAGGTATTAAGGCGGATTGATTTTGCCATCGACAAACTCTCATCATAAGGATTGAAAATTTTCTAATTTCACTTAAGTTTTTAAATAGAAAGACAAATCAGAAAGATTACAACATGACAGATAAAACAGCCGAAGATACTTTTACACTAACCAATGACCAGACAGGTGATAGCTGGAAACTCCCGGTTGCCAAGGGCACTTTAGGACCTGACGTCATAGATATCAGGAAACTTTATTCCCAGGCCGGAGTTTTTACCCTGGACCCTGCATTTACAGCAACAGGAAGCTGTAAGTCCCGCATCACATTCATTGATGGTGATGAAGGTGTACTGATGCACAGAGGCTACGATATTAAAGAACTTGCCGCCGAGAGCAATTACCTTGAAGTTTGTTATCTGCTTCTTTACGGAGAACTGCCTTCCAAAGCAGAAATGGAAGAATTCCGTCACAACATCACTTATCACACCATGGTGCATGAACAGGTTCATAAATTCTTCACTGGTTTCCGCCGCGATGCCCACCCGATGGCTATTATGTGCGGAATAGTCGGTGCCTTATCGGCTTTCTATCACGACTCACTTGATATTTGGGATGAAAAACAACGCGAGATTTCAGCGCATCGTTTGATTGCTAAAATACCTACACTTGCGGCGATGACCATGAAGTATTCACTCGGACAGCCATTTGTATATCCCCGTAATGATCTTGGCTATGCCGAAAACTTCCTTCACATGTGTTTTTCCGTCCCTGCAGAGGAATACAAGGTAAGCCCTGTTCTGGCAGATGCTATGGATAAAATTCTTATTCTTCATGCAGATCACGAACAAAATGCTTCGACCTCAACTGTGCGTATTGCCGGATCTTCTCAAGCTAACCCGTTCGCTTGCATAGCCTCCGGTATTACCTCACTTTGGGGGCCGGCACATGGCGGTGCAAATCAGGCCGTGCTTGAGATGCTGGAACAAATCGGTTCAAAAGAGCGCATTCCAGAATTCCTTGAGCGCGCAAAGGATAAGGATGACCCCTTCCGTCTGATGGGCTTTGGCCACCGCGTTTACAAAAACTATGACCCGCGCGCAGCCGTTCTTAAGAAAAATTGCGATGAAGTTCTTGAAGAGCTTGGTGTTGAAAATGAACCTTTATTGGAAATCGCAAGAGAGCTTGAAAAAATCGCGTTGGAGGATGACTATTTCGTTCAAAGAAAATTGTTCCCCAATGTCGATTTCTACTCAGGTATTATCCTCAAAGCTATGGGCTTCCCCACCAGCATGTTTACAGTCTTATTTGCTGTAGCAAGAACAGTTGGGTGGGTCTCACAGTGGAAAGAGATGATGGAAGAAACAGCCTTGAAAATTGGCCGTCCACGCCAGTTATATGTTGGTGAAGGTCCACGTGACTACGTCCCCATGGACAAACGTAAATCTTAACGGTTTTATGTACTAGCCAAATTTAAGATAAATTCTGCAGACCCTTGCGAAGGTGCTTTTGGGGTCTGCAAAATATGAATAAGACGCTCAAAACCTTCTTTTTGTTTTGCCGCAACATCCGGTTGCATTAATAATCTTTCCAAGCCTTTATATAAATTATCGCTATTGCATTCATCCTGTAGATATTCCGGAACAACTTCATTTCCCAGCATGATATTTGCTAAATGGGCATGATCAATTCTGACGAGCCGTTTTATGATTTGGTAGCTGAGCTTGTTTAGCTTATAGCCAATGATATGAGGTACACCAGATAAAGCCAGTTCGAGTCCGACTGTCCCTGATACAGCAACTGCCATATCAAGTCCTTTAAATATCGCCTTTTTTTCGGCCTGATTGGTCACAAAAACAGGGTCATTTTTGAATTTAAAATCTTCTGCCTTGGCTTTTAAGGTTTCTACCAGATGCGGCAGTGTTGGGAATATAAGCTGAAGCGATTTTCCCGGGTGCGTCTCTTCTAATCTTTTGAGAGATTGAAGAAATATGTCTGAATGTTTTTTAACTTCCTGTGTTCTACTTCCACAATATACGCCGATTGCAGTCTCATTGGCGCTCAGCCCGAGAGCGTGCCGCGATTGCGCCTTATCAGGCATTTGGGAAAGACTTTCCAGAAAAGGGTGTCCCATATAAAAAGCGTCCATCCCTTCCCTTTCAAAATATGGCGGCTCAAAAGGAAACAGACATATTATCGCATCCAGAAATTGTGCAATATGCTCCGCCCTCCCCGGACGCCAAGCCCATACAGAAGGAGCCACTACATGAACCTGTTTTGGCCGATTCTCCAGTTTTTGTAATTTCTTTTGTACTCTGAAACAGAATTCAGGCCCATCAATTGTAATAACAACATCTGGTTGCAGGGTTTCAATTGCCTCAACTGTCTGGTTAATGCGTTTCAGCATATGGGGGATTTTAGGCACGATTTCTGCAATCCCCATAAGAGAGAGCTCGGTCATGGGAAAAAGCGATTCCTTCAGTCCGGCACTTCGCATTCCGGTCCCGCCAATCCCAGCAATTGCGATATCAGGTTTCGCATCCACTAAGCCTTTTATAATCGCACTTCCTAATCGGTCTCCCGACTCCTCGGCCGCAATTATAAAGACTCTTAGCGCCTTAGGATTCATCGTCATTTGGATCATCCAACCCGATAATAAAAAGCTCGCTCTGATTTGCCTCCCGAATTACAGCATCCTTGTGAACCATAAGCGACATGCCTGCATGTACAGCGATCCCTGCAAATCCCTGCTCTGCTGCTTTTTGTACAGTTTTAACACCGATCGTCGGCAAATCCATTGCCTTGTCCTGCTGGGGCTTGCATGTTTTTACCAAAACAGGTTTGTTTTTAGCACCTTCACGTGCCAAGCCGCCTGCTCGACCAATAAGTGCATCAGTTCCCTCTATGGCCTCTACCCCTAGGATTATACCGTCCTGAACGACCACAGATTGTCCTATATCAAGTCTGCCGATTTCTTGTGAAATACGAAAACCTGTCTTTATATCCTCCAAATACGATTCCTTTGGTGCCGTATCCGTTAAAACACCCTTCGGAGTTAGAACATCATTCATAAACTCATGGACACCGTGGAATACAAAACCTTCTTTTTCCAGCTCTTTTCTAACAGCCGTTAAAAGGCCATCATCACCAAGTGCTTTCAAACCAACCTTTGTAAGAAACCTTGCAGCTTTCCAATCGGGCTTCATGCCCTTAAAGCTGGGTCTTTTTATCGAACCGCAGAATACCAGATGTTTGATATCCCGTTTTTTCAAAGCGTTTATGTTCTTTTTTGCAGCACCCAGATCCGTCCAGATATGGTCTGTTCCCTCAACAGTTTCAATATCAGTATTACCTTCAAAGGCGATTATAAATAGCTCTATGTTATCTTCACGGCATGATTTAATAAGCTTGCGGGGTAAATCACCACCGCCGGCTATTACTGCCAGTTTATCGACTTTATTCAGGCCGCGCTTTTCCTCGGCTGACATAGGGGAAACCTCTTTTTTGCCCGGGCAAATTCTACAATTTTTGAAATATGAGGGTCTTCTTCGGCTTGCTCTTCAAGGGTCTTGATACGATCTTCAAACGTGCCTTCTGATGAGAAAAGCGATTTATAGGCCTTTTGCATTTTACGGACTTCATCCTTACTAAAACCGGAACGCTCAAGCCCGATCAGGTTAAGACCTGCAAGATTGGCCCGCTCGCCTTTTGCGCGCCCATAGGGAATTATATCTGCATCAATACCTGACAGGCCGCCAATTACGGCAAAGTCTCCTATTCTGATGAATTGGTGAACAGCGGCCAACCCTCCGATCACTACGTGGTTCCCGACCTGAACATGTCCTGCAAGTGTAGCATTATTTGCCATTATAACATTGTTCCCGACCTGACAGTCATGGGCTATATGCACGCCAACCATAAAGTGGCCGTTATCGCCTACTCGCGTTACCATGCCGCCTTTCTCGGTTCCGGTATTCATTGTCACATGTTCAAAAATGCGGCAGTTCTCACCGATGATAAGCTCCGAGTTCTCACCACCGAATTTGAGGTCTTGAGGCGGACCAAAGGACGCAAAAGGTGACACCAACGTGCCTGCACCTAATGTTACTTTACCTTCGATACTGACATGATTTTTTAAAACCACATTGTCGCCAAGAACCGCCCCCTTTCCTATTACACAGTAAGGACCAATCTTTACGTTAGCACCGATATTAGTATCGGGGTCAACAACAGCGGTAGGATGTATATTTGAATCACTCATAAGATAATAACTTTATTGGAATACCGCAAAATCGCCAGTCACAAGACCTTACAGGGTGTGACAGAAAGGGCTAGCCTGCCGATTCCTTGTCCACAATCATTGCACTGAATGTTGCTTCCGAGACAACTTTGTCGTCTACTTTTGCAGTACCTTTAAACTTCCAAACAGCACCACGCGTACGAATGACTTCAATATGTAGATAAAGAGAATCACCGGGAGTTACGGGTTTGCGAAAGCGCGCATCATCAATAGCCATAAAATAGACAAGTTTATCTTTGGCATTTTCTCCCATGGAGTTGACGGCAAGAACACCAGCTGCCTGGGCTAATGCTTCAATAATCAGAACGCCGGGCATGATAGGCACATCCGGAAAATGACCTGTAAAATGCGGTTCATTCATAGTCACATTTTTTAAGCCGACAACAGACTCACCTTTTTTAAGATCAACAATCCTGTCAACAAGAAGGATTGGATAGCGATGAGGAATCATCTCTAGGATTTTGGTAACAGGAATAGGCTCAAATTTTTCGTCAGTCATAATGATGGCATTATAGAGAGATTTTTTAGCTTATCTAGTTCTTTTTACTCATTTTTCTAAGCCAGGCTGTTTGCTTCAAAAATTGCCGCCTTGGCATAGCCGGGCTTCCCATATATGTTTCGCCACCTGTCAGATCATTCATAACACCAGATTTAGCAGCAACTTGTGTACCAGAGCCAATTTTTAAATGCCCTGCAATACCAGCCTGACCACCGAGCACAACAAAATCACCAAGCTCCGAACTTCCGGCGATGCCTGTTTGTGAAACAACCACGCAATTGCTGCCTGTTTTTACATTATGCCCGACCTGAACCAGGTTATCTATCCAGCTGCCGCTGCCAATAACGGTATCAGGGCCTGCGCCTCTATCGATACACGTATTTGCCCCTATCTCACAATTCTTACCAATTATGACGCGCCCCAACTGTGGCACTTTAACGAAACCTGTCGGATCCATTGCAAAACCAAAGCCATCCTGGCCTATGCGACAACCAGGATAAATGCGTGTGTTTTCGCCAATTTCGCAGTGAGAAAGAGTGACATTTGACTGAATCCTGCAATTATCACCAATTACAACTGCATCACCGATAACTGTGTTGCTCTCGATAACTGCATTATCGCCAATTACAGCATCATCACCAATGACCACGTAATGTCCAATAAAGCACCCTTTTCCTATTTTTGCTGTGTCGGAAACGACCGCGGTTTTTTCAACTTTTCTATCAAAAGACGGCTCAGGGTAAAACGCACGCGCAGTTAAAGCATAGGATCTATACGGAGACTGGCTGACCAGTGCAATAGTGGTCTTGGGAACCAGGTCGATGAACTCTTCTTTTACAAAGCAAGCTCCGGCTTTCGTATCAATCAAGTCCTGTTTATACTTAACATTATCCAGAAAACTTATGTCGGAAGGTGTAGCTTTAGAGAGCGGCGCAACATCAGTAAAGACAGTGTCGCAAACATCACTCTGGCAGTCTGCATTTGCAAGATTGCATATCTCCTCGCAAGTCAGCTTACCTGAATTTTTGAAAAACTTTTGATCAACCATTGAAGTTATTTAATAGTAATTTTATCGACGTCTTTGTTTACTCTTTCGAGCACATCAGCAGTAATGTCGACTGTTTTTTCAACAATAACAACATCTTGTCTTGTAATAACCAGCTTATAGTCATTCTCTGTGGCTAGATTACCTACAGCTTTTACAATTTCTGATCTTAATTTAGAAAGCGCTTCTCCTGCTGACTTATCAAACTCTACACGTTTCTTTTGCAGTTCTTTTTGAGAGTTGATGAGCTGCTTTTCGAAAGATGTTGCCTTTTGCTTAAATTCTTCCGCATCCATATCGCCTTTTTGAGCAATTAGCTTTTCTTGCTCTGCACGAAGTGCTTTTTCTTTTGCTGCGACATCTTTTTGGAACGTCTCACGCTTGGATTTGAGCTGTTGCTGCAAGCTTTGACCCGCTGTCGACTTTGCCTCAACTTGCTGTATATCAACGACAACTATGCCATTAATACCTTTAGATGTCGAAGTTTCCTGCGCTGTAGCCAAAGAGGTTAAAAAAGGAAAAGCACAAAAAACAATGAGTAGTAAAAGGTGATGTCGAAGTTTCATAAGTTAAACCCAATAATCTTTTAAATTAAAATGTGGTTCCAAAGCTGAAGCGGAAAATCTCTGTCTCGTCCTCTTCTTCTTCAAGATAAGGCGTTGCCAAGTCAAAACGGATCGGACCGAAAGGTGATCTCCATGACAAGCCCACACCCGCCGCAGCACGCAATGAACCGGAGTCAGCAATTTCAGGACCAGTTTCATCGCCCGGCTCCAGAAGGCTACCGAAATCTGTAAACAGATGGCCTTTCACTCCAAGCTCTTCAGGCAGTCCGATTGGGAAGCTTCCCTCCACACTACCACGATAGAAATAGTTTCCACCAAGTGCATCATTTGTAGTTATATCGCGAGGACCTATACCGGCGCTCTCAAAACCACGTAATGTATTTCCGCCAAGATAAAATCTTTCGTTAATTTGCGCATCTTCGCCTGCAATACCTGTGATTGCTCCGACCTCACCAAGAAAGCTAATATTGGCATTATCAGTTAGAGGGTAGAAATACTGACTTCCTACACGGCCTGATATATATTTCGCATCTCCGCCAAGGCCGGCAAGTTCTGTGTCAAACCAAGCGCGCGTTCCTTCATTAGGGAAGATAATGCTATCAAGGTCTGTATATGAAAGACGTTGTGAAACAGCAGATGTCAGACGGTCACCTTCCTGATCACGTATAAATCTTGAGGCATCAGACTGTACATCTGTAATTTCATTGGTTTCTATACGATACGCAATATTTTGACGCACATTTTCTGACAGAGGATATCCAAATCCGAAGCCCCCACCGGTACGTCTTTGGTCATATGAACTCTCATCCTGAAGGTCGCGGGTAATGTGAAACGCATCGACAGATGCGGACAAATCACGATCAAGGAAATAAGGCTCAGTCAAAGAGGCATCAAACTCTGTACGCTCACCGGCAACTGTTGCAGCCAGCACGACTTCTTGACCTTTTCCAAGGAAGTTACGTTCACGAATTCTGAAATCCCCCAACGGACCATCTGTTGTTGAAAAACCGGCACCCACTGATAATTCACCAGTTGATTTTTCCGTAACGTCAACTTCCACGACCTGCCTATCCGGTGTGCTACCAGGTTTGGTATTCACTGCAACAGTTTCAAAATAGTTCAGATTACGAACATTCTGCTCAGATTTTGCCATTTGCGTTTTGGTCAAAGGATCGCCCTCAACGACCTCAAACTCACGACGGATAACTTTATCCTGCGTGCGAAGATTACCTTTAATATCAATTCGCTCAACAAACACAGGCTGGCTTTCTGTCACGGCAAAAATCACATCAACCGTTTTATTTTCGCGGTCACGCTTTACATCAGGCGCCACTTTCACGAAAGAATAACCATATTCTTCCAAGGCCTGCGTCATATCATCTACAGAAGCTTCCACTTCTTCTGAGTTATACCAGTCGCCTTGCTCGAAAGTAACTTCCTCTTTCAGGACGGAGCCGGAGAAATTCTGCAATGAAGAATGGACAAACACGCCATCAACCTTGTAGCGCTCACCTTCATCAACGGTCATTGTAAGGTAAAAGTCTTCTTTATTTTCAGACAATTCCGCCACTGATGACAAAACGCGGAAATCGGCATACCCCTCGCTTAAGTAAAAACGGCGAAGTTGCTCTTCATCGAAGGCCAGACGGTCGGGATCATAACGATCACTGTTGGACAGGAAGCGGTACCAGGCATCTTCTTTTGAAGATAAAACACTTCTCAACTCGCTATCATCATAATTTTCATTACCTACAAAGCGAATACTTCTAATTTCGGTGACAGGTCCTTCTGTTATTTCAAAAACCAAGTCTACACGATTTTGGTCAAGTTCAATAACCTTAGGATCAATATTTGCAGAAAAGCGCCCATTTGAACGGTATAGCTGGTATAAACGGGCCAGATCATTTTGCACCTTGGTACGTGTCAAAACGGTACGAGGCCTTAAAGTAATTTCGCGGCGAAGCTCTTCATCATCAAGCTCATCATTACCTTCGAATGCGATGCGGTTAACGACTGCGTTTTCAATAACTTCAACAATAACAACATTATTTTCTGAGCGCACTGACACATCGGCGAAGAAACCCGTATTAAACAAAGCCTTTAGAGAAGAGTCTAATGCCTCATCTGTCAATTCATCGCCCGGTTGTATAGGAAGGTATGTTTTTACGGTTTCAGGCTCAACACGCTCAGAACCTACAATTTGTATATCCCTAATGGGTGCGGCCTCTGCAATCGAAGGAGCCAGTAATATCGCCGCAAGCGCGCTGATCAAAACGTATCGAAACATCATATAACCTGTTTAATTTAAAATTACTTTATAGAATTTGAGTTCTTTTTATAGCACTGCCAAAGCTGTGGCAAGTCCTACTCCATGAAAGAGCAAAAATAATTCTAAAGAATTTTCAATCAAAAGACCAGTTGGAAAATATCATTGACGTTTGTAAACAGCATCAAGGCTATAATTACCACTAATCCAAAACGGAAAGCATATTCCTGAGACCGCTCTGAAACCGGAGATCCCTTAACGCTTTCAATCGCGTAGAACACAAGGTGTCCACCATCGAGAACGGGGATCGGGAAAAGGTTGATCAAACCAAGATTGATAGACAATAATGCCGTAAACGTAATCAAGGCAATAAAACCTTGCTGAGCCATATCACCTGCAATAGCACCGATGCGGATAATACCGCCCAGTTCAGTAGCGCTCCTTACACCTGTTATGATTTGCCCAACGGCCTTAAGGCTATCGGCAGTAATTTCATATGTACGAAGACCAGCTTCCGATATGGCAGTCAAAGGAGACATAGTCAAAATATCAATAGCGCCTGTCTGTTCATTCAGAAAAAGAATATTCTCGTAAGGAACAGTATCCTCTGATACTTCGCTTTCGTCACTGGCAGGCTGTTCTGACGGTGTTACAGGATCAACCCTGAACTCACTATCCTCATCAAACCCTTCCAGCGTAATAGTAAAGTCACTTCCCATCTGTGAAGAAATCACATTCCTTTTCGCATTGATATCATCAGGCAGAGTTTGGCCATTAACAGCCTCGATAGTAGAAATATCAATGCCGTTGCCAGGGCCTAATATACCAATCATTCCTCGCTCATGAGTAAAACCAAAACGGTCGGTAAGCTCATTGCGCTCAGGGGTGGCTGTAAGTTGGATAATCTCGCCATCACGGTCTACAGTGAAGTCCATAGGCGTGTCCAGAGCTATTGTTACAGCACGTTGTATGTCTCCGAACTCATGAACTGCCCTCCCATTAATATCAAGAACAATATCATGGGGCTGAAATCCTGCTGTATCAGCAGCTCCGCCTACCTCAACTGCCGTAACAGTTGCCGGGGTTACAGGCTTTCCTACAAACATATAAAGACCTGCAAGAAGTAGAATAGCAAAAATAAAATTGATTGCAGGACCTGCAAAAACAATAAGCGCCCTTTGCCAAACTGGCTGAGAGAAAAAGGCGACCTTTCTCTCCTCCTCCGTCATGGGACGGGCATCGCCCTCATCACTCTCAACTTCTTTTTTGTGACCAGTGCTGGCGGGGTCTGTATCCCCGAACATTTTCACATATCCACCGAGCGGTATCATGGCAAACTTCCAGCGTGTGCCATTTTTATCATAGCGCCCGAATATTTCCTTACCAAAACCGATAGAGAATGTCTCAACACGAACACCACAAAGTCGCGCAACTATATAATGTCCCCATTCGTGGATGAACACCAAGACAGACAAAACGATTAAAAAAGAAACACCATAAGTCCAGATGTTGCCTGCTGCGACTGAGAGAAAATCAAAAATATTTTCCATATATGAAAACCCGTATTATACCTTTTATTCTATTTCTATATTGCTGCGCTCTGCGAGATGTAGGTATCAATTATATATGATTCAGTGAGTTTACGCACCCTCTCATCTGTTTGCCTACACATTTCAACACTTTGTATTTGGGACGGACCTTCATACATGTCAAGTATCTTTGTACATATATCTACGATGTCTGTAAACAATACCTTCTCTTCCAGAAAATTGCGGACAGCAACTTCATTAGCAGCATTCAAAGCAAGACATCCGCCCTGCCCCATTTCTAATGCTCTATAGGCAAGATTTAGAGCCGGGAATTTATCGGCATCTACGGCCTGAAAAGTTAAAGAACTGAGCTTCTGGATATCAAGCTCCTCAGTACATGTCCCCAGCCTTTGCGGATAGGAAAGCGCATGAAGTATGGGCACCTTCATATCGGCCGGTCCCATATGTGTCAGAACTGAACCATCTGAGTAACTGACAAACGCATGTATAAGAGATTGCGGATGTACCACAACATCAATTTGCTCAGGAGACAGGTCAAAAAAGATAACGGCCTCTATAACCTCAAGGGCTTTATTCATTAATGTCGCGCTATCGACCGATATTTTCTGCCCCATAGACCAGTTGGGATGTGCCACTGCTTGCTCTGGTGTGGCCTTACGCATTTCTTCATAAGACCAGCTCAAAAATGGACCGCCTGATGCGGTGAGAGTAATTTTGGAAAGACTGCTTTTATTTTCCGTCTCAAGACACTGAAAAACCGCATTATGTTCGCTGTCTACCGGCAGAAGAACCGCACTGCACTTACCTGCTGCTGTTTTCAAAAGATGTCCTGCGGCGACAAGAGGCTCTTTATTAGCAATCGCTATATGCCCGCCGCGTTGAACCGCCGCAAAAAGAGAGTCCAGGCCCGCAAAACCTGCAATCGCCGCCATTGTCCAGTCAACTTTTTCGGAAGCCAACTCCAGAAGAGCCTGCTCACCCGCCAAGGCTTCTATATTATGCCCCTTCAGGCGCTCCCTCAATTCGGCAAGCTTGCCTTGGTCGGCAATAACGGCCTTACGCGCTTTCAATTTTATTGCCTGTTCAGCCAGCTTTTCCGCATTACTATTGGCGGTTAGTCCGTAGACTTCGAATTTTTCAGCATGATAGCCCAACAGTTCAACTGTATTTGTACCGACTGAGCCTGTAGCTCCCAAAACTGTAACTGTTTTCTTCTGTGACATTTTTAAATTACATATGTGTAGAATATAAGCATTAGAGGAGAAATGACCAGCAAAGCGTCGATCCTGTCAAGTATCCCTCCATGACCTGGCAGTAATGTTCCTGAGTCCTTAACCCCCGCTTGCCTCTTCAAATACGATTCCAGAAAATCTCCGGCCTGACCAATCACCCCAAGCAGACCTGCAAAAAGAGTGAATATTATAATGTTATCCGGCGAGAAGGCTAAATGAAGAACAATTACTGGTGCAATAACAGCCCCCAGCAAGCCTGACCATGTTTTATTGGGGCTTATTTTAGGCGCAATTTTTGGGCCTTTAAGGTTTTTGCCAAAAACAAAGGCGAAAGTATCGCTGCCAAAAACAACCGCAAAGAGAACAATGGCCCGTAGAAAAACATCCTCGCCATAACAAATCTTGAACAGAGAGTAAAAGCCGATCAGCATAACTCCTGCAAACGCATAGCTAGCCCATAGTTTGGGCAAAAACAGCTTTCTAAACTCCCACAGAGAAAGACAAAAAACAGCGGCGATAGTAAGAATTAGCAGAGGTCCGTTATACCATAATAAACCGAACAAAATCGGTATACCGATGAAGGCTGTTATGAGACGCTGCCCCAGCGGTGTGCGGAGAGTTGACATGGTTTAATCCCGAAACTTGCTATTACTGCTTGAGTCCTGCGACACCGTACCATAGCGTCTGTCTCTTTTCGTATATTCAATCAAAGCCTGCTCAAAATGCTCTTTTGCAAAATCGGGCCATAAAACATCTAAAAATACAAACTCGGTATAGGCGCATTGCCATAGAAGGAAATTACTGAGACGCAATTCACCACTTGTTCGGATAAGAACATCAGGGTCTGGAGTATCTGCAGTCATAAGATGTGCAGGGAACTCATCCCTAACCTTGTTGAAGTCAGGAGCTTCATTTCTTTCTACGCATTTTCTAGCATACGTCTCAACTGCCTTAACGATTTCCTGACGCCCACCGTAATTTAAGGCTATTGTCAGATAAAGTTTGGTATTATCTTTTGTTAACTCCTGCGCATTATCAATTAACTCAAGAATATCCTCGTCGAGACCTTCACGAAGCCCAACCACTTTCAGGCAAACGCCGCCTTTATGCAGCTCTGCCGTTTCAGACTTGAGATAGAATCTCAAAAGGCTCATCAAATCCCTGATCTCATCTTCAGGCCTGTTCCAGTTTTCAGCAGAAAAACCAAACAACGTAAGGTATTCAACGCCTAAATCCCCCGCAGCCCTTACGGCACGGCGAGCCGCTTCAACGCCCTGCTTATGACCCGCAGTACGTGGTAAGCCTCGCGCCTTTGCCCACCGCCCGTTACCATCCATAATGATAGCAACGTGACGTGCATTTTTGTAATCTTGGGTGATCGACATAAAGTTTTCGACAGCTTGTGACCTTAAACGGTCATTATGTCCTTTTCTTTTTCAGCCAAACGCTCATCAACTTTCTTGATGGCATCATCTGTCATTTTCTGAACTTCATCACTAAGACGCTTGTGATCGTCTTCGGATATCTCGCTGTCTTTTTCCATTTTCTTAAGCGCATCCATCCCATCGCGACGGATGTTACGAATGGCAATTCTGGCTTGCTCCGCATAGTTCCGAGCAACCTTAACCAGTTCAGCACGGCGTTCTTCGTTGAGCTCAGGAATAGGAATGCGGATCAGGGTGCCTTCCGCCTGCGGATTTAGTCCCAGACCACTGTCCCTTATAGATTTCTCAACGCTTTTCGTAGCGTTTGCATCCCAAACCTGCACAGTTAATAAACGAGGCTCGGGAGCTGAAATATTCCCCACTTGTTGGAGCGGCATTTTGCTGCCATAAACGTCAACAACGACAGGCTCAAGCATAGCTGTGCTTGCACGACCAGCCCTTAACCCGCCAATCTCTTTTGCAAAATTCTCGTAAGAACTGTCCATTCTGCGTTGTAAATCTGATTTATTATAGCTCATAGCTTATGCTCCTCTTATTTTTTAACTATCTGTGACAAGCGTAAAGTCGCCGTCACCTTTAATCACTTTTTTGAAATTGCCAGGCTCTCTGATTGAAAAAACCATGATTGGAATTTCATTCTCGCGGGCCAGCGATATAGCAGTTGCGTCCATAACACGCAGATCCTTTGTTAGCACATCAAGATATGAAACGCGTTCATATTTCTTGGCCTCCTTGTCTATCATGGGGTCAGCCGTATAGACACCGTCAACTTTCGTACCCTTTGCAATCAGATCACAATTCATTTCTGAGGCCCGCAACGCAGCCGCTGTATCAGATGTAAAATAAGGATTTCCTGTACCAGCTGCAAATATAACGACCCTGCCCTTATCCATATGACGGATTGCACGGCGGCGGATATATGGTTCACAGATTTCATCCATTCGGATACCTGACTGAACGCGTGTATCAACCCCTACTGATTCAAGGGCATTTTGAAGGCAAAGCGCATTTATCACAATACCAAGCATCCCCATATGGTCCGCCGTGGTTCTGTCCATTCCAGAAGATGCACCGGACACACCGCGGAAGATGTTTCCGGCTCCAACTACGATGCAAACCTGTACGCCAAGCTCAACAGCCTCTTTTACATCATTAGCGACGCGAGCCACTGTTGCGGGATCGATTCCGAACTCATTTTTACCCATAAGGACTTCGCCGGATATCTTCAATAAAACGCGATCATAAGCGGCTTTGCTGGAAGTCTTCTTCATGTCCTTTTCCTTTAACTGTAACGGAGCGTTGGCCATTCTCTATCCTTTTGCCTGGTAAGACATATTAATCTCAATATTGCCTAATGTACAAACAGCCGCGTTAAAGTGCAACGCGGCTGTCTGAAAAATTCGATGTTATTCGTAAGAATTTTTGGATTATGCGCTGCGAGCTGTCTTGGCCACCTCAGCTGCAAAGTCCTCTTCTTCTTTCTCGATACCTTCACCAAGTGCAAAACGGATATATCCGGTCAGCTTGATAGGTGAGCCCATTTCTTTGGCGGCATTTTCAATAACTTGTGAAACTTTATTTTCGCCATCCATAATAAAAGTCTGCTCTGTCAGGCACACTTCTTCGTAATATTTACGGATACGGCCTTCGACCATTTTCTCTGCAATATCGGCAGGCTTGCCGCTCTCTTTAGCTTGCTCAAGAAGAACAGCTCTTTCGCGCTCAAGATCTGACGCATCAACAGTTGAAGGGTCTAGTGCCTGCGGGTTTGCAGCAGCAATATGCATCGCGATTTGCTTACCTAGCGTTTCAAGCTTTTCCTGATCGCCTTCTGACTCAAGAGCCACCAAAACACCAATCTTACCAAGATTTTCTGCAACTGCATTGTGGACATATGTCGCGACAACGCCGTCCTCAACATCCAGGCTTTCATAACGGCGAAGCGTCATGTTTTCACCAATTTTAGCAATAAGGTCTGTCAATTTCTCAGCAATCGTCTTGCCTTCCATTTCTGTACCGGACAGAGCCTCAAGTGTGTTTTCTGCTGTAAGCGCAAGGTTCACAACTGTTTTTGTAAATGTCTGGAATTGCTCGTTACGTGCAACGAAATCAGTTTCAGAATTGATTTCAACAATGGCACCGCTTTTTCCGGTTGCGCTTGTCGTAACAGCCACAAGACCTTCAGCTGCTGTACGCGCTGATTTCTTGGCGGCTTTTGCCAAACCTTTTGCACGAAGCCAGTCAATAGCAGCATCCATATCACCGTTATTTTCTGTCAGAGCGTTTTTAGCATCCATCATGCCCGCACCTGTTTTTTCGCGCAGTTCCTTAACCATAGAGGCAGTAATCTGTGTCATTTCTTTTTCCTTACTTTTTAATGATTTAAACTAAAAAGCTGAACGCTTAAATTAAGCGTTCGCTGCTTTTTTCACATCAGCATCTTCAGATTTTTCATCTGATTTTGCTTTCGCATCTGCTTTGTCATCGGACTTGGCGTCTTTGGCTTTTTCTTTACCTTCAGGCAAATCAACCTTAACGTCCTCGGCCTTACCAAGATCCGCACCTGAAGAAGCCAGCTCAGCCTGTACACCATCAAGAATAGCGCCAACAGCCAGATCGCAATAAAGCTCAATTGCACGAATAGCGTCATCATTACCCGGGATAGGGTAATCAATACCATCAGGGCAGCTGTTTGAATCCACAATAGCAACAACAGGAATGCCGAGCTTGTTAGCTTCACTCACTGCAATATCTTCCTTATTCGTATCAAGAATGAAGATCGCATCAGGAACACCACCCATTTCACGAATACCGCCAATAACCTTCACCAGACGGTCGCGCTCACGCTCAAGCATGAGAAGTTCTTTTTTAGAACGCAAATCAGTCTGTCTATCTGATTCAAAAATCTCCTCAAGTTCTTTAAGGCGTTTGATTGAAACAGAAACTGTTTTCCAGTTCGTAAGCATCCCGCCCAACCAGCGGTGATTAACAAAGAACTGACCGGAACGCTGAGCAGCTTCTGCAACCTTGTCCTGAGCCTGTCTTTTTGTACCAACGAAAAGAACGCGACCGCCCTTGGCTGTTGTGTCACGTAAGAACTGCAAAGCATCTTTCATTGCAGGCACAGTTTGTTGTAAGTCTATGATGTGAACGCCGTTACGAACACCAAAGATGTAATGACGCATTTTTGGATTCCAGCGACGTGCGTGGTGTCCGAAGTGAACGCCTGCTTCCAATAGCTGACGCATAGTAAATTGAGGTATAGCCATGATATGTACTCCTTTTCCGGTTAATCCTCTACGGGAATGGAATTGTGCCGGATGAAATTATCAACCTGCCAACACCGGACGGTAACACAAAAAGATTTAACAAATCTGAAAGGCCACCAATTCCCGTATGTGTAGTTTTGTGGCCTGTATAGCGTTAAGAGGCTTTTTTTGCAAGGAAAACTTTGCTGAATTTATTAAAAAAACTGCGCTTTGAAGACATTTTTTGCTTTTTACCGCCCTCACTTGCAAACATGTCGTCATGGTAAGGTTGATCATCTACAATAAGAACCGACGATAAGGGCCTTCGAATATTAAGCTCAGGCTTACCATTGCTGTGTCCTATCCGCAAAATGACGTGGGCACGCCCCTGCTGGTTTATCTCGTCATGTAATCTGAGGCGTAATTCAGGAATCTCACAGACTTGATTCAACGTAGAAACAGACAATCCACGCGAGGCAGCAGTCAGACAAAGTCGCATTAAGGCCTGGCCCGTTAATATCCGCTCAACCATACCTCCCGTAACTGACCCCAGGATGGCCAGAAGCGGAACGCCATTCGTAAATTCGTCATCTGTTGCAACATCGCCCTCACCCCCCTTAAAGCGACGCACCTCACTCGGCGTAAACGTATTCATGGATTTGGAAAAGCTTTTTGCATATTGGGGCAGGCCGTCCCCACCAAGTTTGCGGCGCCAATCCGTCCATGATGCAAATTCTCTTCTGAAGTTTTTATTCATTGTCTGTGTCTGGTCAGCCTCTGCGATCATATTCATAATCTCAGGCTTGCAATCCCTGTCACAGATGTAAAGCCACGCCCGTTCCTGAACGACAGCATCCTTAAGTGCTTGCACATCTTCTTGTGACACAGCTTTGTCCGAAAATGCAGAATGGTCAAACTCAAAGGAAGTTAATGCTTCGAAACGTTTATGGCTTTCGGGCGTTACACTTACCTCTGACTTTTTGCCTATCTTAACCCTTGCAAGAATACTTTCACGCTCCGTATTTGGAAGATATTCGGTGATTTCCTCATAGCCGAAATTACGAATAGCCAGTCGTAGATTATAAAGTGCCGCCGATGCTGCGATAATAAGTCCCCGGTCATCAGGGTCACTTACAGGCAAACAGTAACGGCGGTCAGCGTAAACGGTGAGCGTATCGCCCTTTATCTCGAAAAACCAAGGCTGCGTATTAAAGGGAGACGGCGCTAAAATCGCATATCTTACGCAAAAAGCCAGCTTCTCTTGAGCGCTACCATCGTGAGGAAAGTCACTTTTTGATACCGACCAGGCATCCATAAATTTCGATTTTTGCATAACAAACTCCACCTTACAGCCATTTTATCCAGTTCTACATAGAATAGAGCAAAAATATAATTCTGAAAGGCCAAATAGCGCGTTGAGGTCAGAAAATTACATTTCCTGGATATCGGTAACGCCAGCCGTCCGAAATAGTGTGTGGCGGGTGTCAGCCGTGAAATTATAACGCCCCGGCAAGCGCATCGTCACCGTCCGCCCTTTATCAATATCAAATCCGAAAATAATCTTGCTACCGGTCGGCCCATCGTCTTTGACCAAAATGTCTTTGAGAGATGCCACAGCGTCTTTGTCCAACAGTGTCAAACGAACTTCTGCTATTTTGTCTTCCAGATTGGCCTCCAAAGGCTCAACATCCTGAATAGTATAACGTATCTGATCTTCCTTTTTTTCGACATCAACTGTCAAAAGCAATGACTCACCAACCGTTAACACATCTCTGGCCCGCATCAAAGTTTCTGAAAATGCCATGCCTTCATAAACGCCGGACGCATCAGATATTTGAAGAAACGCATATTTGTTACCGCTTTTTGGGGAAACCTTAACTTGCTTCTTGAGGAGAACGCCCGCCATTTTTTCGCGCGTTGAGCTCCTATCCAACAAAATCTCATTAACCTGCGTCAGGTTTCTGATACGAAGCCGTGCAAACTGTTTCGCTTTGGTATCCAACGGATGCGCTGATAGATAAAATCCGACCGCATCAAATTCATAGCGCAGTTTTTCCAGAGGATCCCATTCATCAACTACTGGTAAGTCAGGAAGGCCCAGCCCGCCATCATTGCTATCGCTTCCAAAAAGGGAGTTTTGCCCGCTATCTCTCTCATCTGCCAAGGCATTCGCATGAGACAGCAACATGTCAGCGGCATTGTAGACCCGTGCGCGTGATTTCACCAGAGATTCAAAAGCTCCGGCTGCGGCAAGTTGCTCAAGCTGGCGACGATTAAGAGATTTTGGATCCATACGCCCGACAAAATCTTCAAGATTTTTAAATATGCCGCTGTCCTCTCGCTCATCTACAACCAAACGCATTGCCCCCTCGCCCACACCTTTTAATGCGGCCAAGGCATAACGAATACTCTCCCCCTCGACTGAGAAGTTAACGCGGCTGACGCAAATATCGGGGCCATTTAAAGGCACCTCCATTCTGTCCAGCTCCTGCTTAAAAACAGCCAGTTTTTCAGTGTTCCCCTTATCAAGGGTCATGGAAGCGGCCATGAACTCTACAGGATAATTGGCTTTCAACCACGCTGTCTGATAGGCAATAAGGGCATAAGCGGCTGCGTGAGACTTATTAAATCCATATCCGGCAAATTTCTCAATCTGATCAAAAATAGTTGTTGATTGGTCTTCCGGCACATTATTTTTCTCTTTGGCACCAGCCGTAAAGGTGACGCGTTGCGCATCCATTTCTTCCTTAATTTTTTTACCCATTGCGCGCCTCAAAAGGTCAGCATTACCAAGGGAGTAACCGGCAAGTATTTGTGCGGCCTGCATAACCTGCTCCTGATACACCATAATACCGTATGTTTCTTCCAACAGAGGTTGCAAGAGCGGGTGCATGTAATCGGCCTCTTCCGAGCCTGCTTTGGTCGCGATATATTTTGGGATATTGTCCATCGGCCCGGGCCGGTAAAGCGCCACCAGCGCGATAATATCTTCAAACCTGTTTGGCTTCATTTTGCGAAGCACGTCACGCATTCCCGAACTTTCCAACTGGAATATACCGATGGCATGTCCAGTCGCCAGCAAATCGTAAGTTATCTCGTTGTCGAGAGGCACTTGCAGAATATCAAAATTCTCGCGCTTTTCCTTCTCCTCGATTAACTCGACGGCCTTTCTGATAACCGTCAGTGTTTTCAATCCCAAAAAGTCGAATTTTACCAGACCGGCCGGCTCAACATATTTCATATTGAATTGGGTCACCGGCATAGTTGAGCGTGGGTCACGATAAAGTGGCAATAATTCATGTAAGGGTCTGTCGCCGATAACAACCCCGGCCGCGTGCGTTGAGGCATGGCGGTATAGACCTTCCAGTTGCAAAGCGATGGTAATCAGCTTGTCATGCGTATCATCTTTATAGCGTTCTGCGCGCAAATCCGCATCTTGATCCAGTGCCTCTTCCAAGGTCATAGGGTTTGCAGGATTATTAGGTATCATTTTGGCGATACGGTCGACGACCGGATAAGGAATTTGCAAAACACGCCCCACATCACGCACAACAGCCCGAGCCTGCAACTTACCAAAGGTGATAATTTGCGCCACACGGTCATAGCCATAGCGTTCCTGAACATATTTAATAACCTCATCACGGCGCTCCTGACAGAAGTCGACGTCAAAGTCAGGCATGGACACACGTTCAGGGTTAAGAAAACGCTCAAAAAGTAGGTTAAAGCGTAACGGATCAAGATCTGTAATTTTAAGGGCCCAAGCTATAACAGAGCCAGCACCTGACCCCCTGCCCGGTCCCACAGGTATACCCTGATCCTTGGCCCATTTGATAAAGTCCGATACAATCAGGAAATATCCCGGAAAACCCATTTCTTTGATAATCCCAAGCTCGTAATCCAGTCTTTCAAAATACGGCTTTGGGATCTCGTCACGTTTGCCTGCATCCATATCATCTGTATAGACGAAGTTCTCAAGACGCCACTTAAGGCCCTTTCTGGATTGGTCTTCCAGTTCTTTTTCTTCTGTATTTCCGCTTTCCGTTTCAAATGGAGGGAGAATTGGGTCAATCGGTTTCAAGAGATATGAGCATCGCTTCGCAATAAGCGATGTATTATAAATTGCTTCCGGTATGTCCGAAAACAGTTCGCGCATTTCGTCCTGGCTTTTAAAGTAATGTTCCTTGGTCTCGCGTCTGCGATCATCTTCGGTGATGTACCGCCCGCCCGCTATACACAACAGGGCGTCATGTGCCTCATACATTCCGCGCCGCGGGAAGAAGCAGTTATTAGTTGCAACAAGGGCAATATTCAGCTCGTAAGCCATATCAATCATACGGCTTTCAATTTCTTCCTGCTGTGACAACCCGTGCCTTTGAAGCTCCATATACAGCCTGTCACCGAAAATGTTCTGAAGATTTTGGCAATAAGCCTTTGCCTCGTCATTTTGACCATGCACAAGTCGTTGCCCCAGAGGTCCTTGATACCCCCCACTCAGACATATTAGACCCTGATTAAATTCTTTGAGTTTTTCGAGGTTAAGCGTCGGTTCTGCATTTGCCTCACCTTCCATATATGCGTCACTGACCAAACGGCATAAATTCCGGTAGCCTGCTTCGTTTTGTGCCAGCAGGACAATTTGTGTGGAAGCATCGTCAATATTAATTTGAGTGCCTATAATAGGCTGGATACCGTTTTTTGCAGCCTCGACCGCAAACTCCATAGCTCCAAACATGTTATTCGTGTCAGTAACTGCCACGGCAGGCATCTTCTGCTCTTTGCAAAGCTTCACAAGGTCCTTAACCTTTATGGCTCCCTCAGCCAGTGAAAAGGCCGAATGAACACGTAAATGTATAAATGGCTGATCAGTCATTACTTCAACGCACAATAATTGCTGTTTGATTTCGTGCAGGATACCTGACAGTATATAAGGAATAAAGAAAAGAAATAAATCTATTCATATGACCTGGGGAGGTCTCTTACAGTGCTAAACTTTTTTCCTGACTCCATCGCAGTCTACTGGGATGAGATAACTTGCGATTCACCACCTGAAGCTGCCGCGGTAATTGAAGACATACTGGTAAGGCAATATTCAAAGAAGAACCGTCACTATCACAATTTAAATCATCTGGAGGAGCTTTTTGAGCAGATGGAAAGCTATCCGATGGAGGATGAAACACGAAGAAAGGAAGTTATAGGCGCGATTTTCTGGCATGATGCGGTATACAGAACAGATAAAAACATGATGTTCTCATCAAAATCAAATGAAGAGCGTAGTGCCCGAATGGCTGATCTTCATATGCGTCAACTTGGCTTTGGAGCTTATTGTCGTGAACAGATAAAAAAATATATCAAACATACACAAACGCATAGCTGGCGAAATTTCCTGACAAACCCGGAAGGCGCTGCGTTTCTGGACATGGATATGGCCATACTTGGAGCTTCACCGGAGCGTTACTTTGAATACACGCAACAGATACGTGATGAATACAGAGAGTTTTCTGATCTGGAATTTGACGCAGCGCGCCTTCAGAAGTTTATTTTACCTACCCTACAAAGGGAGCGCATTTTTTTAACAGATGAATTCAATGAAAAATTTGAAGACCGGGCACGCGAGAACCTCGCATGTGAAAAAGCCTGGATCGAGCACCGTCTTGCACGGCATCGCTCATTAGCCCTTTGATTATTACCTTGAAAAAAGCTGTAACTTTATGTAAATGTTTTTTGCATGAAGATATATCACTATACCAGCGTTATAAAATGGCTGTGCATACAAAGTAAAGGATTACATGTTAGTGAAGAGCATGGACGTAAGATGCTGCACCCTTTAACAAATGATTTTAAGGGAGCTATCTGGGCTTTTCCTGAAGCAGCTCCGCAAAGCTGGATAGATAATATATCAACTACAGAATTTAATCTTACCTGCCTTTTTGGGCATTGTGCGGCAGGTGACACCTTAACTTTACTTGAGCTAGACATACCTGATGATGCTGATTTGTGGGCGACAGATTGGGCTTATGGTTATAAGGATGCCGAGACGGGATGGCGTTCTGTAGATTACTTTGAAGCTTTAAGACGCTATGAAGGAAAAGATCATTTAGCCGGATTTAGACTCCCTGAAGTTATTTGTTTTGATAATATAGCTCCGGAACGCATCAGGCAGATTGATATACCAGAAAATGTGCGCCCCCATGTCAGACCAATAGATCTGATGACGCCGCCTTATTAATCCTCGTAAACACGTCCGTTACGGATTGTTAAAATCCTGTCCATGCGTTTTGCCAGCTCCATATTATGTGTGGCAATCAAAGCGCCTGCTCCGCTCTCGCGGGTTCTTTTTAGCAACATATCGAAAACCCTGTCTGATGTATCAGGATCAAGATTCCCCGTAGGCTCATCAGCTATAAGCAGCTTAGGATCATTTGCCAGAGCGCGGGCAATAGCAACACGCTGCTGCTCACCACCGGATAGTCTCGCAGGGCGATGTTCAAAACGGTGGCCAAGCCCCATGCTCTCTAGCATAGATTTGGCATTTTTTTCTGCGTCCGATTTCTTATCACCTTTTATCATTTGTGGAATGACAACATTCTCAAGAGCGGTAAATTCCGGTTGCAGATAGTGAAACTGGTAAACAAATCCCATGGCAAAGCGTCTAACTCTGGTTCGCTCTTCATCTGTAAGCGTTTTTGTATCACGCCCCCCTACGATTACTTGCCCATCAGTGGGGGTATCAAGCATGCCGATAATGTGTAAAAGCGTTGACTTACCTGACCCGCTTGGCCCGACAAGGGCTATGATTTCACCTTGTTTAATGGCCAGAGAAGCTTCGTCAAGCACAACAAGCTTTTCACTTCCATTGGAATAGGTTTTGGATATCTTTTCAGCCTTGAGGAGATTCTTGGCAGATATTTTTGCATCAGCCATAACGAAGCGCCTCCACCGGGTTAAGCCTTGCGGCACGCCAGGCCGGATATAAAGTGGCAAGGATGGATAAGATCATGGCCATTCCAATAACTACGAATACCTCATTCCATTCGACCACGGCAGGAAGCTCGGACAAAAAGTAAATCTCATCCGAAAACAGCTCTGTTCCAGTCAGACCCTGCAACCATTGCCTTATGCTTTCGATATTGACGGCAAATAATGTGCCTATTAATCCGCCCACGGCGGTTCCGGCAAAGCCGATACTTGCACCTGTGAGAATAAAGATTTTAAGCATCGATTTCTGCGATGCCCCCATAGTCCTCATAATAGCAATATCAGCAGACTTATCTTTAACAAGCATAATCATCGACGAGATAATATTAAATGCGGCAACCAGAATGATAAGCGTCAATATAAGAAACATAACATTCCGCTCTACCTTTAAGGCATTGACAAATGAACTATTGGCATCGCGCCAGTCATATACATCATTACCGGGCGGAAGAATATCACGCACCTCTTGCTTTGTTTTATCGAGGTTATTCAGGTTTGTCGTGAGAAGCTCAAGATAAGTTACATTGTTTTCGTTTATGGAATAAAATTTCTGTGCTGACTCCAAGGGGATAAAAACAAACCCGGAGTCATACTCGAACATACCTACATCAAAAATCTGCGCGATCCTGAATTTCCGTGATCTGGGTATCGTACCAAAGGGCGACGCTTTTCCCTTCGGGGCTGTCAAAGATATCTCGTCACCGATGTGGAGGCCAAATTTTTCTGCTAGTTTAGCTCCAACGACTACGCTATAGCCTTCAAAATCATACAAATCGCCTGCAATATTTCCATCACGCAAAATGGTTTTGTTTAAGTAATCATCTTTATTGAGCCCTCTAACAATAACGCCGCTTGCCATTCCATTAATTGTTAAAAGAGCCTGGCCTTCAACTAATGGTGTCGCAGAGACAACCCCATCAAGTTGCTCAACATCTTCTGCAATAGTTTTGTAATTCGAAAGTGGTTGTCCCGCAGAATATATATTCATATGGCCATTTAACCCCATAATCCGGTCAAACAGCTCCATCCGAAAACCGTTCATAACGGACATCACGATAATCAGTGTTGCAACACCCAGCATAATCCCCGTAAAGGAAAAGGCCGCAATAACAGACACAAATCCTTCTGCCTTTCTTGCGCGCAGATACCTCCACGCCAACATCTTTTCAAATGGAGAAAACATCTTACCGCGCTTATTTGCCTGTTAATTTTTCGGTGATTGCGTCTATGGACACTTCGTGTTTTTCGCCCGTTTTACGCTTTTTAAGTTCCACCATGCCTTTTTCCAGGCTCTTTGGTCCTATGGCAACCTGCCAGGGCAGCCCTATAAGATCCATATTCGCAAATTTGGCACCCGCGCCGCTATCTGTATCATCATAAAGAACTTCCAGTCCGGCATCTGTGAATTTTTTATATAATTCATCACAAGCCTCAGAGCAGGCACGGTCAACAGGCTTCAGATTCATGAGGCCTATTGAGAAGGGAGCAACTTCCTCCGGCCATATGATGCCGTTTTCATCATGAGATGCCTCAATTATAGCTCCGACCAGGCGCGATACGCCTATACCATATGAGCCCATTTCAAGTGTAACCATCTTACCGTTACTGTCTTGCACCTTTGCCCCCATACTCTCGGAATATTTAGTTCCAAAATAGAAAATATGACCGACCTCTATACCGCGCGCCGTTATAAGATCTTTTGGAGCATTGGCAGCATCATGCTTTTCATCCGTTGCCGCATAAATAGATGATAAGGCTTTGTAGTAATTACCTAACTGCCTTTTGTTACCATAGTCAATTCCATCACCAGTAGTGTCAGCCTGCATCCACGCTTTATCAACATAGACTTCACTTTCGCCTGTTTCTGCCAAAACAATAAACTCATGCGAAAGGTCTCCACCAATGGGACCAGTGTCAGCAGCCATCGGTATAGCCTGTAATCCCATACGTGTAAAAGTACGCAAGTAAGCCAGATACATTTTCTGATATGAATATAATGCGTCTTCATATGTCAGATCAAATGAGTAGTTATCTTTCATAAGAAACTCACGCCCCCTCATAACACCAAAACGGGGACGTATTTCATCACGGAACTTCCATTGAATGTGATAAAGGTTCTGAGGCAAGTCACGATAGGACTTCACATGAGAGCGCACAATATCCGTGATCATTTCCTCGTTGGTCGGGCCATAAAGCATTTCACGCTCATGCCTGTCTGTGATCCTAAGCATTTCTTTGCCGTAAGCATCATAACGTCCGCTTTCCTTCCAAAGATCTGCGGATTGAATGGTTGGCATCAAAATTTCATTCGCACCCGATTTATTTTGTTCATCACGGACAATATTTTCAATCTTCTGCAAAACTTTGATGCCCAGAGGTAACCAAGAGTATATCCCCGCACTTGTTTGTTTTATCATACCCGCGCGTAGCATGTATTTATGAGAGGCAATTTCTGCTTCTTTCGGGTCTTCTTTTAATGTGGGAAGAAAATAATTTGATAAACGCATTGGGGAATACCCGTCCTTAATAAATAGTTTTAATTGTTAGTTACAGTATTGAGTGTGTTTTGACCATAGCTACCAACGATAGGAGCATTGTCTATTTCCACATTCGGTTCATCTCGCGAACCGACTTCAACATCTTCAGAAGATACGGGAGCGCTTGCAGCCTGTCCAGAATTATCAGTAACCATCGGCTCTTCTGACTGAATTGGAATAACAGCTTCTTCCGTAATGACCTCTGTACCTTCTGGATCATTACAATAAACAACTGTGCGGCTGGTTATATCCTGACCGTTAAACAAGACACGGTTATCGTCAGTCACGCTTAAAAGCCCCACCACAGGTTCAAGGTCGAGCGCATCTATATCGAGATCAAGCCTTTGTGCCAATTCAATCGTTACAGGAATTTCAAAAGAGGTGAAAGGCTGCGGCGAACTATTCAAATCGGCAGGGACTACCGGATTGCCACGGACATCTACACCTGGCTGGTATTCAACATCATTAAAAGGCACATGCTCTTCCAATATACGGCAAACCTCTCTCTCATTCTTATCCTGAGCTTTGGACTGCATTGGGAAAACCAGAAACAGGGAAAATATTATAAGAAAAAAGCGTATCATGTTCCGTCTTGCGCTTGCATTCCTTCGGCTATCTGCCTGAAATCAATTATTCTATGGTCTACAAGTATATATACTACAATCCATATAATAATCGAGCCTATCGCCGTTACAAGAAACCTTTTTTTCATAGAGGCTTTCACGGGCGCACCCGGTCCATGGGCTGCAGGTTTGTCTTCACCCTGCCTGACACCGAAAGGAAGGACACAAAAAAGGAATGTCCAGAAAATCATTAAGTAAACGATTATGCCTGTAAACCAGTCCATGCCCCTAGCTCCTCTCGGACCTCACCAGATGAACAACCACCTGTGGCTTGAAGCCATATATATGCGTCAACAACCGACGTGTCACAATTCTTAGTTCTTCAGAAACTATATGATCGTTACCCCAATCCCTCTTATTGATATCAATGAGCGTATCCTTAATCTCATCAATAATATCTTCGTTCAGGGCCTCCATATCGTCGCTATCTGCTTCTTCCAGACCTAACGTGGAAATTTCCGGTGCCCTAACAAGGCGGCACCTTTGGTCAAGTGTGATGGTTACGAATGCCGCTCCGGTATATTGCAACTTCCGGCGTGCGGAAATGGCTGTGTTATCTGTATCAATCAATCTTTTGGGCTCCACGCCTATAAAACCTGTCTCCACATGGTTTATAATGCGGGGATTGGTCGGATCGAGTGCAATTACCGACCCGTTTGATGGTATAACTGTATGAGGCACGCCACATTCACGCGCAAGTTCGGCATGTGCCTCGGTCATCATACGTTCTCCATGGACAGGCACTGCAATTCGCGGCTTTATCCATGATATCATATCTTTAAGCTCATCACGGCAGGGATGGCCTGACACATGGACATGCACGCCCCATTCCGACATCGCCGATTTGTCATTAATAACCGTAATGCCTGAGGCAATAAGACTGTTTTTGACCTCATTAATATCTTTTTCGTTCCCAGGAATATCTCGCGAAGAAAATATAACTGTATCCCCTTTTTCCAAGGATACACCCTTAAACTCTCCACGTGATATGCGGGATAAAGCGGCTCGGGATTCTCCTTGCGAGCCAGTTACCACCAAAACTACATTTTCCCGGGGGAGTAAGTCCAAATCCTCCTCATCGACGAAATCAGGTATATCGTCGAGCAAACCGCAGTTCATACCCGCACCGACCATATTCTTTAAAGACCTTCCCACGATGCAGACTGACCTGTTAGCGGCACGTGCCGCTTTGGAGATAGATTTCAAACGTCCGAGATTTGAAGAGAATGTTGTAATTGCCACTCTTTTCTTCTGCATTTTTAAGACTTCGGTTAATCCCGCTTCCACTAAGCTTTCAGAGGGAGTTCTGCCCGGCACTTGCGCATTTGTAGAATCCCCCACATAGGCAAGTACATTTTTCTCGCCTGCCTTTATAAAAGCATGCGGATCAACAGGTTTTCCCATCGCCGGATCTGTGTCCAGATTCCAGTCACCTGTATGAATTATTGTTCCCTTATCTGTGTTTATAAATGTTGCAACCGCCTCTGGTATAGAATGAGTTACTCTTATGAAATCCAATTCAAACGGGCCGAGATCCAGGCGTTTTCCTGCCGAAATCTCAGTCACAGGCATATCCTTGCTTTCTGGAAACTCACTTATTTTTCGACGCATGACTTCAGCCGTAAAATGTGTGCAATAAACTGGGCAGGACAAGCGCGGCCACAGATAAGGAACCGCTCCAATATGATCTTCATGGCCATGTGTAACAATCAATCCAAGAATATCTTCTTTATATTTTTCTATAAAATCTGTCTTGGGCAAAAGAATATCAATCATGGGAAAGCGATGATCCGCAAAGCCTATACCGCAGTCCATTAGGAGCCACTTGCCCTTATAAGCATAGGCATTGAAATTGCAGCCGAATTCTTCACTACCCCCTAATGGAATGAAATGAATTGTATCCGGATCAAGATTTACATCGGTAACAGGCATTGTTCTTAAGCTACTTTCTGCTCAGCGTTTTTAATTGATTTATATATTGTCAAAAGTCCTTTTAGGGTCAGCTCCTGGTCCACTTCGTTTATACATTTAAGGTTTTTTGCATAAATACCCGCTAAACCTCCTGTGGCGACAATAACTGGACTTCCATTTATTTCGTTTCTCAAGCGACCGATAAGACCTTCGATCATGCTGACATAGCCCCAATATATTCCCGACTGCATAGCTTCTACCGTGTTTGTACCTATGACTTTTTCAGGAGCTGCGATATCAATTTTGGGAAGTTTAGCCGCCGCCGCATGTAAGGCATTTAGAGATAAATTAATTCCCGGGGCAATTATGCCGCCGGCATATGCGCCCTCAGCAGTCACCACATCAAAGGTTGTTGCTGTACCAAAATCGATAATGATCGCGGGGGTTTTATAAGTGTTATTAACGGCAACGGCATTTACAAGGCGGTCGGCCCCAATCTCTTCCGGTTTCCTTAACAGGATTTCTACAGGCGGCCTGACGGCGTCATGTCCGATGAAATGGGCCTCGCACTCGAAATGTATTTTACACAACTGTTGCAGCTGAAAATTGGCATCAGGCACAACAGAACTGATAATTGCTTCCTTAACCATACCGAAATCCAGTGATTTGATTTGGAAAAGTTGATACAGCATTGCCGCATATTCATCAGCACTTCGCGCAGAATCTGTTTTACAACGCCACGACGCCTTAAATTCATTGCCATCATGTAAGGCAAATACGCAATTTGTGTTTCCGGCATCAATCAGCAAAAGCATCGGAATATCCTATTTTTCAAAATATACATCACCCGCAGTTATACGTTTTATATCACCATTGTCCAGTAACAAAAGCAACGCCCCGTCATCGTCCAAATCCTTAAAAACCCCATGATACTCACCCGATGCTGTCCGTGCTCTCCCGCGTTCGCCAAGGCCAAAAGCATAGGAACGCCACGCCGAGGCAATTTCTAAGAATCCATTTTTTCTATATATATTAATGAAATATTCCAGATTCTTAAGAAAATTATTCAATACCGTTTCCCTTAATACACCCTCTGCGTAGTCCGACAAACCTATTCTATCGCCTTCTTCTTGCGGTAAAATGTTTACCCCAAACCCTATAAACAGATGAGTTACAATATTCTTTGAATTTGTTTCTGTTTCCAGAAGAATGCCTGCGCATTTCCTCTTTTCGATTAGCACATCATTCGGCCATTTTAATTTTGGCTGTATACCATCTGTATCAATGATATCCTCGATTGTGTTGGCAAGTGCTACTGCAACTATGAACGCATAGAGCCCCGCCTCCTGTAGAGAACACTCAGGTTTTAAAAGGAGTGAACAATAGAGGTTACCTGTGGGAGAGTCCCATTGGCGTCCTTGACGGCCACGTCCGCCCGTTTGTTTATCTGCATAAACAACCGTTCCTTCATCAGCACCGCTTACCGCTTTTTCACGCAAAAGATGCTGCGTAGAGTCTACCGATTTAACGTGATGTATTTTCCAGTTCATAGGCATTACCGCCATCAGAAGTGCTCGGTGTATCTTGTGAGACATATACGACCTGGGTTGCCTGGCGGGCCGTCTCAAGCAGCTTTAAAGGTGACAGAATGAAAAGCACTGAAAATGCGAGAGCAAGGACAGCTACTGATTTTCGGCCAATACTGTGAGGCTGGTCGAAGGCATCTTCTTCTTCATCAAAAAACATCACCTTAATAATTCTCAAATAATAAAAGGCTGCAACCACAGAGGTTAAAACACCAAAGACTGCCAGTGCATACATGCCTTCTGCAACGGCGACTTCAAAAACGAAGAACTTACCAAAGAAGCCCGCAAGCGGAGGAATACCGCTGATAGAAAACATTAAGACAGCAAAACCATAGGCCATCAAAGGATGCGTTTTTGAAAGCCCTGATAGGTCACTGATTTCTTTTAAAGCCCGCCCGTCACGGCGCATAAACATGACAAAAGCAAATATGCCTGCTGTCGTAATCATATAAATGACCATATAAAACATGGCTGCGGCATATCCTTCTGCAGTAGCAGCAGCCACCCCGATAAGGGCAAAACCGACATTACTGATTGAGCTATAGGCAAGAAGGCGTTTAATGCGTGTCTGGGCAAGCCCTGCAAACGCGCCCCATGCCATAGACATAACCGAAAGAAAGATAATGACAACCTGCCATTGATCGGCAAGGTTTTCCAATGGCCCGCCCAAAAATCTTATTAACATTGCAAAAGCCGCAAGCTTAGGCGCCATTGCAAAGAAAGCCGTTACAGATGTAGGGGCCCCCTCATAGACATCGGGTGTCCACATGTGGAATGGTACCGCAGAGACTTTGAACGCTAGTCCGGATAAAACAAACATAACCCCGAAAAGAAATCCTGTTAGGCGATCACCTTCAAGCCCCGGCACTACAGAGGCAATATCGCTGTACCCAAGTACACCGGTAAAGCCGTAAATAAGAGAAATCCCAAAGAGAATTAATCCTGAGGATAAAGCCCCAAGGATAAAATATTTAAGCCCTGCTTCACTGGATGTGACAGAGCGACGACGAAATGCGGCTAACACATAAAGGCTTAAAGACTGCAATTCCAATGCGATATAAAAGGAAAGTAAATGACTGGCCGACACCATCATGAACATGCCCAGTGTCGCAAACATCATAAGTATGGGATATTCAAATCTGTTAAGCGCCTCTTCCCTCAAATAACGGGAGGACAGAATAAGGCTTATACCGACAGCAACCGCAATTGCCAGCTTTGAGAACATGGCAAAACGGCCGAGAACAAACATGTCGTTCAAAGCATAAATCTTTTCAGTCGGCACGCCAAACATCATGATTGCAGAAATCGCAACCACACCAAAACATAATTTAAAAAGAAGGCTTGTAAACTCATTACCTTTGATTACACCGATAACCAAAAGCATCAATGTTGAGATGACCATAAACAGTTCAGGCCATACAGGGTAAAGGGATACGAAAGTCAAACCGGTCATTTAAAAGTCCTCCTCTATCACGGGAGAGGTAATTTCAGCAGGCCCTGACGCATTGACAAGGGCTGCGTTATAATTGGAGATAATTTGTTTTACCGCAGGTTCAGTTCGCTCAAGGACGTATCCAGGCTGCACTCCAAGCCATATTACAAGCGCAATAATGGGAATGAAAATCATCATTTCGCGGTAATCCACGTCAGGCATGGCGGCGGCCTCGTTGTTAGTAACCGGTCCGAAGACAACACGGCGGTACAAGTACAGCATATAAGCAGCACCCAAAATCACGCCTGTTGCGGCAAAAGCAGCTACCGCAGTATTGGCCTGGAATGCCCCTAACAGAGCAAGAAACTCACCTACAAACCCGGAGGTTCCAGGAAGGCCAACAGAGGCCAGCATGAAAATCATAAAAATAGTTGCATAGCGCGGCATATTCCGGACAATTCCGCCATATTGGCTTATATCCCGAGTATGCAATCTGTCATATATGACACCCACACAAAGGAATAATGCCGCTGATATCAGGCCGTGACTTATCATCTGGAAAATCCCACCCTGCATACCTTCGACTGTTGCGGTAAAAAGACCAAGAGTTACAAAGCCCATATGTGCAACTGATGAGTAAGCTATAAGCTTTTTCATATCCTCTTGCACAAGCGCAATTAGAGATGTGTAGATAATAGCCACGACGCTCAACCAGAAAATCATAGGTGTGAAGAACTCGGTCGCTTCGGGGAACATTGGAATTGAAAACCTGAGGAAACCATACCCCCCCATTTTCAACAACACTCCTGCCAATATAACAGAACCGGCAGTCGGGGCTTCAACGTGTGCATCAGGCAACCATGTGTGGACCGGCCACATTGGCATCTTCACAGCAAAAGACGCAAAGAAAGCGAGGAATAGCCAAATTTGCAAATTGCGTGCGACCGGATTTTCCATCAGTTCCAGAATATCCATTGTTCCGACTTGCGTATAAAGTGTCAGCAAGGCAACCAACATCAAAACAGAGCCGAGCAACGTATATAAAAAGAATTTGAATGACGAATAGACACGCCTTGGGCCGCCCCATACACCGATGATAAGAAACATCGGAATGAGAACACCTTCAAAAAAGACATAGAACAGCATCGCATCCAACGCGCTAAATGTTCCTATCATAAATGTTTCAAGGACAAGGAAGGCAATCATGTACTCTTTTACACGGGAAGTAATTGAGCGCCAGCTGGTCAGAATACATATTGGCAAGAGAAAAGCAGATAATACGATGAAGAACAAGGATATCCCGTCCACACCCATGTGATAGGATATGCCCAGATTACCAAACCAGTCAGCTTTCTCAACAAATTGGAAATCGGGATTCCCTGGCTCAAATCTGGAAAGCATCAATAGCGATAAAAGGAAAACAAAAAGAGATGTGTAAAGCGCCGCATATTTAGCATTACGTGCTTTCACAACATCATCGCCCTGAATCATGGCGATAAAGAAAACCCCCACAAGCGGCAGGTATGTCATTAGTGAAAGTAAAGGAAAATCAACCATTGAAACTTACCACCCTTTTAACCGGATAAACAGCCATGTCACGATACCGATAACACCCAGCATCATCACAAAAGCATATTGATAGACAAGGCCTGCCTGGAATTTGCTTAAGAGCGACCCACCGCGTCTTGAGATTTTGGATACGCCGTCCGGTCCCAAACCGTCAATTACGGCCTTGTCACCCTTTTTCCAAAAGACATTTCCGAGACGGAACGTGTTCTTTGTGAAGACCTGATTATAAAGCTCATCGAAATACCATTTATTCAGGAACAGTAGATATACAGGCTTGAAAAGCTTTTTAAAACCTCCGGCTATTCCCTCTTTAAACATGTATATCAGATATGCAAGCCCGATACCGATAAGACCGACCACCAATGGCGCAAGCTTTACCCAGAGGTCAACATTATGTGCGGCTGTTACCGTATCATTGCCTTCTAAAATAAACAAAGCGTCACCCCAAAAATCTTCGCTGCCGGGCAATAGTCCCGAGGCGTGAGTTTCAGTACCCGCCTCATGAGAGATTTCAGCATGGGCACCACCTTCTTCATGATGGGTGCCGCTTACAAACGGCGTGTAAAATGCCATTCCTGCAAATATTGCACCAATTGCAAGCACACAAAGAGGCACCAGCATAATGCGCGGAGACTCATGCACATGATCCTGTACATTTTTGGACGCGCGCGACTTTCCGTGAAAGGTCATCAGTATTAAGCGCCATGTATAAAATGCCGTCATAAAGGCAGCCGCTATCCCGAACCAGAAAGCCATAGTTCCAAACCAGCTGTTATCTGCGTAAGCCGCTTCCAAGATCATATCCTTGGAATAATATCCGGCAAACAAAGGTATCCCGGCAAGGGCAAGGCCGCCAATCCACATAAACGCGTATGTAAAAGGAATTTTTCGCCAGAGACCACCCATGTTGCGCATATCCTGCTCATCAGACATTGCGTGAATAACAGAGCCTGCGCCCAGGAATAAAAGCGCTTTGAAAAACGCGTGTGTCATAAGGTGAAATACCGCCGCACCATATGCAGACACCCCAAGTGCAAAGAACATGTAACCCAGCTGGCTCATGGTGGAGTAAGCTATAACCCGCTTAATATCGAATTGAGTCATACCAATAGTTGCCGCAACAAAGGCAGTTACCGCACCGACTATACAGACAACCATCAATGCAATTGGAGCAAATTCAAAAACAGGTGAAAATCTTGCAACAAGGAAAACACCAGCTGTTACCATCGTAGCGGCGTGAATGAGGGCTGACACAGGTGTAGGCCCCTCCATCGCATCGGGCAACCATGTATGAAGGCCAAGCTGCGCCGATTTACCCATAGCCCCTATAAATAGAAGCAGACAGATCAATGTCAGGGCGTGAATCTCAAAACCGAAAAATTCAAGCACACGACCGGCCTGATCTGGTGCCGCCTCAAAAATCACATCAAAGGATATGCTGCCGAAAACGACAAAGCAGGCCATCATACCAAGAGCCAAACCGAAGTCACCAACACGGTTGACGACAAAAGCCTTAATGGCCGCAGCATTCGCAGAATGTTTTGTGTTCCAGAAGCCGATAAGCAAATATGAGGCTAGCCCCACGCCTTCCCAACCAAAGAAAAGCTGAAGGAGGTTATCGGAAGTGACCAGCATTAACATGGCAAAAGTAAACAAGCTCAAATAAGCCATGAACCGGCTTTTATGCTTATCATGTGCCATATAGCCAATTGAATAAACATGGACACACGCTGAGACTATATTGATGACGCACATCATCACCACGGTCAGCGTGTCCATCTTTAAAGCCCAATCGACACTCAGGCCTCCGGTATGCACCCATTCTGCAAGTGTTAATGTATAAGGTGCCTGCCCTACTCCGACTTTAAAAAACAGAAATACCGAGCAAATTGCAGAGACGATCACACCTGCACACGTTACAAATTGTACTGCCTTGTCACCAATTTCACGACCAAAGCAACCCGCTATTAAAAAAGCAATTAAAGGCAAAAATACGGCTAAATAATCCATTGCATTACCCCTTCAAGCTCGAAATGTCTTCAATGGCAATTGAGCCGCGTGATCTGAAAAACGAAACGAGTATAGCCAGACCGATTGCCGCCTCTGCAGCAGCCACGGTAAGGATAAAGAGGCTGAAAACCTGGCCGGATAAATCGTTCAGATAGGCTGAGAAAGCAACAAAGTTGATATTAACCGAAAGAAGGATCAACTCGATAGACATCAGTATGACAATCACATTTTTCCGGTTAATAAAAATTCCCATTACACCAAGCGTGAAAAGCGCCGATGCCAGAAAAAGGTAATGTATTAAAGTAATCTCAAACATGGGACTTAAACACCTGTCCTTTTTTCAACCTTATGAATCTCAAGAACATCCTCGGGGCGTCTGGAGACCTGATCTCCAACATTCTGACGCTTAACGCCGGTTCTATGTGTCAGAGTAAGAACAATGGCACCTATCATCGCGACGAGAAGGATCAAACCTGCAGACTGGAAAATGTATATGTAATCTGTGTAAAGCACCTGGCCTAATGCTTGTGTATTTGTAACATCATCAGTAACAGCCTGAGTTTCAAAACGCCCTTCCCCAAAAACAGCCCGGAAAAGAAGCAGCAATTCAGCAAGGAGGACCACCCCTAAAACTATTCCGATGGGGGCATATTTAACAACACCTTCGCGCAGCCTCGAAAAATCAATATCCAGCATCATAACAACGAAGAGGAAAAGCACCGCCACAGCGCCTACATAAGCAATGACCAAAATCATGGCCACAAATTCTGCACCGAGCATCAGGAACAACCCGGCCGCATTAAAGAAAGCCAGGATCAGACATAAAACAGAGTGAACCGGATTTTTCAATGTAATGACCGCCGTCGCGCTTAAAAGCATGACAGAGGCAAATAAATAAAAAACAACGGCTTGAACAATCATGAGGTGATCCGCGAATTGTGTTTAATAAACATATATGAAGTGTTTTATAGATTCCTCATATACAGTGCAAGGGGCAAAGCAGGATTTCCCCAAAAGTTATTTGCCTTTTTAAAAGAATAATTTACTTTTAAAACATAAGTTTAAGAAAATTAAGGAAAAATAGATATGCCTCGCTGGAAATGGCTTATAACAAAAATAACAAACCGCTTGTGGTTCAGGTCAAGTATCTTCTGCCTTGCTGGTATCGGTAGCGCATTATTGGCTCTTTACGGGAAAACCTTCATTCCAGATGAGTTTTCAAGAACGCTCGAGCCTGGAGCCATTGAGGACATTCTTAATATTATTGCCTCCAGTATGCTGGCTGTCACAATTTTCTCACTAACAACAATGGTAGCCGCGTTCAGGGCTGTTACAGATAACGCAACGCCACGTTCCACAAAACTTCTTATCAGTGACCGTGCCGCGCAAAATGCCCTCTCAACATTTTTAGGCTCTTTCATATTTTCTTTGGTTGGCATCATCACGATTAAGCTTGGACTTTATGAAGATTCGGGCAGGATAATCTTATTTGTTATCACTATCGGTGTTATAACCCTGGTTGTGGCCACAATGTTAAGCTGGATTGAATATCTTATTAAGCTAGGCCGCGTAGGTGAGACCATTAAAAGGATAGAACAGGCGGCAACCGAGGCGATAAGCAATACCGCCAAAGACCCTTATTTCGGGGCAAAACCTTTTAATCAAGACAAGGATAAACCTCCCTCGAAAGTCACCGAAGTCTATCAAAATAAAATCGGCTACCTTCAGCATATAGATATGGCTTCTTTAAATTCTGTTTGTGACGATCAGGGAGTTGAAATATATGTCAATATAATTCCAGGCTCATTCTGTGACGGCAGTACGTCTATAGCTTCTGTTAAAGGAACTTGCGGTGATGATGATATCGACAAGATCAGAAACGCATTTATGATCGATGAAGTCAGATCTTTCACACAAGATCCACGCTATGGTCTGATTGTTTTATCAGAGATCGCGTCAAAAGCCTTATCACCGGGAATAAACGACCCAGGAACCGCCATAGCGGTTATAGTCTCAATGACGCGTATCTTATCATATTGGCAGAACAAGAAAGAGCCGATCAGTAGCGAAGAAAAGGACAAGCTCGAGAATAAAGACGGGTCACAAAACGGTGACAGTGATGGAATACCTGTTATTAAATATCCGTCCATCCATATGCCATGTGTCGATGTATCAAGTATGTTTAACGGTGCCTTCAACGCAATTGCCCGTGACGGGGCATCCATTTTAGAAGTTCAGCTTTACCTGCAAAAATCCTTTAAATCTCTCTCGGAAATGGCCGCTGATGATTTTAAAGAGAATGCAGAGAGGCATTCCTATCTATCATATCAACGCGCTTTGGCTGAGATGAGTATTCAGGAAGATAAAGACCGGTTGAAAGAAATTGTCCTAAGAAAAACAAAGCCCAAAAGCGTTTGAGTTTTTATCTGTAAGGGGCATCCGCTGCAAGGTTTGCCGCAAGCTGGGCTTCCCATTTATCTCCATTATCAAGCAGTTTTTGCTTGTTATAATAAAGCTCTTCGCGGGTTTCTGTAGAAAACTCAAAATTAGGCCCTTCCACGATCGCATCAACCGGACAGGCTTCCTGACACAATCCGCAATAGATACATTTTGTCATATCAATATCATAACGCGTTGTGCGTCTTGATCCATCAGCACGAGGCTCGGATTCGATCGTTATTGCAAGAGCGGGGCAAATTGCTTCGCACAGCTTACAGGCTATGCAACGCTCTTCTCCATTCGGATAACGTCGAAGTGCGTGCTCACCGCGAAAACGTGGTGAAATAGGTCCCTTCTCAAACGGATAGTTAATTGTAGCTCTTGGCACAAAAAACATGTATTTCAGGGTTAACAGCATACCCTTGGCTATTTCTTTAAGAAGAAGAGAATTTAAAAAATTATTCATGCTCTTAGAACCTTGCTTATGCAGGCCTCCTTAGATCGTTATTCCATTTGTATTTTAAATCATCATCGATTGCTGCAACACCGCGCAATCCCTCATCCAATATAGTCGGTATTGACAAATCTATAATTCCTAGAGGGGATTGGTCACGACAATAGTCCGTTTCTTTGAAAGAGAAAAGCTCCCCATAGCCCTCCTGCTTCCAAAAACTTTGCCTGCTTAATATTTCACTTACCGGGTTATCTTTATGAAAGGGAAGTATGATTTCTGTATAGCCGGCCTGAGCAGCCTCTGATTTCAAAAGCGAAAGTATTGCCCCCATCTGATCTAGAGGTTTTTTATTAACCCAATGATTTTCAGGGTAGGTTAAATCTATCCAGGTGGATGCCGTACCAAGATAGCGCGTTAGACCTACCAGTGTCGGTGATTGTGGCATTTCTGAAAATGTCTGGGTACTGGCCCGTCTAAAAGTATCGGATAATTCTATCAGATCAAGTGGCTTACTCATAAATCACATCCCCGGCAATTGATTAGTGTAGATGAGGAAACCGGAGACGACAAGAACCCAGAGAAGCGTTAGAGGAAGGAAAACTTTCCAGCCCAGCCTCATTAGCTGATCATAACGATATCTTGGGAATGTAGCTCTTGACCATATAAAGAAGAATAATATCAGGCAGGTTTTAAGGATAAACCAGATATATCCCGGCACAAATGACAGAAATTCAATTCCAAACGGAACCTTCCAACCACCCAAAAACAAAATGGTTGTCATCGCACTCATCAAAATCATGTTGATATATTCACCAAGGAAAAATAGCGCAAAAGTGAAAGAAGAGTATTCAACCATGAACCCGCCAGACAGCTCCGACTCCCCTTCTGGTAAGTCAAAAGGCGCGCGGTTTGTCTCTGCCAATATCGAGACAAGGAAAATAATGAGCATTGGGAATAAAAGAACACTCATTCCAAAACTGCGTTCCGCCAGAACAATTTCCGTAAGGTTTTGGGAACCACAACACAGCAATACTGTCACGATGACCAGCCCCATAGAAACTTCATAAGAGACCATCTGTGATGCAGAGCGCATCGCACCAAGAAACGCATAGCGGGAATTCGATCCCCAACCTGCCATCACAACACCATATACCCCCATCGAGGATATTGCGAAAAGATAAAGAATACCCACATTGATATCTGCAAGAGCAAGACCGACATCAACAGGAATAACGGCCCAGGCAGCCAGAGCGAGCGTAAATGTCAACATAGGCGCAATCAGGAAAACCCCTTTATTGGCCTGCGTCGGCATAATGGTTTCTTTGGTTAACAACTTTATGCCGTCAGCAATTGGCTGAAGAAGACCAAATGGGCCGACGGTCATCGGTCCCTGTCTGCGTTGCATCGCTCCCATAACTTTGCGCTCTGCATAGGTCATATAGGCCATACCACCCATTACGACGCTAATCGTAATGCTGATATGGAGTAAAATCATTGCAAAGGGTTGACCGTATGAGTTCCAGAATTCCAGCATGTTTTAAGCAGCCTCTTCTTTTTCAAAATCTGACATCACTTTTTCAATATCGGGAGGCAGGTAATTCGGGCCCTTCATCACCTTCCCATCACTTTCACGGCGAATGGGCTTACCATCCTCACCCAGCTTACTCATATTTGCCCGGTGTACCTCGGTGAATGCTACTTCTTTTAGATTTTGAAGGCCGAAAGAAAGATATGCACCATCCAGTACGTATTGCAAATCTGTCAGAGCATCCAGAACTTCGACAATGTCTTTTTGTTCCAATGCTTCTTTTAACTCATCAAGCTCCTCAGCAAGCAGATTGATCCTTAGAAGATTTGTTTTCTCATCGGAAATATCAACCGCTTCACTTACAGGCAGCCCGTAAGCTCTGTGAAATTCAGCGACTCTTTCAAGAGTTGTTTCTTTAGACATTTTAAGCAGCCTTCTCGTTTAAGGGTTTTAGTATGAACTCTTCATAGCATTGATGCATTGTATTAGAAGCACGACAAATGCTGTTTGCCAGATAGAAACCATCTGTGTCTACTTTTATATCAACATCCCCTATTTTTCCATTGGATGAGGCACTTACCCATTCCCCTTCAGGCAAAACATCAACATTTTGATACTCTGAAAATTCTTTATAGATACGCTCTCTTAGCTCATAGTGGCTCGAATAAGAAAAGGTTTTGTTCAGTTTTTCAGACAAGGCACGAAGAATTCTCCAATCTTCCTTTGCCTGGCCGGGTGCAAAAACTGCGCGTTTACCCAGCTGCACACGCCCTTCTGTATTAACAAGAAGGAAGTCTTTTTCAGTAAAGGCTGAGCCAGGTAAAATAACATCGGCACGATGTGCACCTCGGTCTCCGTGATGCCCCTGATAAATTACAAAAGCATCTTTTGAAATAGTTTCAACTACTTTTGAATCTGCATTGAGAAGATATACAACCTCTGATTTTTTAAGATCAAAGTCACTTACCAGCCCCATATCCAAGGCTGCGGTGGTGGCTGCATGTGCATGGACAACATTAAAGCCATTCCAATCATTGTCCTTATTAATAACACCGATTTTTTCAGCTAATGCCACTGTCGCTTTGTGAATATCCTCACCATCTTTGTGCTGAAGGGCCTCACTGCCCAGCAAAATCAAAGGCTTTTCTGCTGATTTAAACTCTTTGGCAAAACCGGATCTGGCAGAACCTATTTTGTCGATTTCCTTCAGGTTGTTACCAAGATACTCACAAGGATAGCCAAGGTCTATTTCCTGTCCGATCATCGCAATAGGAATACGTTTTTCAAGCCAGGTCTTGCGAATGCGTGCATTCAACAAGGCAGCATCATGTCTTGGGTTAAAGCCAATGATAAGTATTGCATCAGCATTCTCAACACCAGCAATCCCGGAATTCATAATATAATGCCCGCGACTTGCGGTAGAAAGCATCATCCCGTGCGGGACAGCAGATATATGCTTTACATCAAGAGCATCAGCGAGGTCCTTAAAAGCGACAAGGTCTTCTACCACGCATAAGCCCCCTGCCCGCATGCCGATTTTGGAAGCAGGCACCTTCTGTAATCTTGTTGCACATAATGATAGGGCGTCTTCCCAGCTGCATTCCTCAAGCTTACCTTTTGCATTTCGCATATAAGGTCTATCGAGTCTGCGCTTTTTCAAGCCATCATAGGAAAAACGCGTACGGTCATCAATCCATTCCTCATTGACGTCTTCATGCAAACGGGGCAAAACACGCATTACCTCTCCACCACGGCTATCAACACGTATATTACTGCCAAGACCGTTATGGACATCAATGGTCTCTGTTTTTGTAAGCTCCCACGGGCGCGCTTTGTAAGCGTAAGGTTTATTGGTCAGGGCCCCGACAGGGCAAATATCGATCATATTACCGGAAAGCTCTGTAGTAACAGCCTTTTCAATAAAGGTACCGATTTCAACATCTTCACCGCGATTAAGAAGGCCAAGCTCCGGAGTGCCCGCAACCTCTTCGCCAAATCTGACACATCTGGTACATTGGATACAGCGTGTCATAATCGTTTTAATTAAAGGGCCTAAATCCTTATTGGGAACGGCACGTTTTGACTCACGGTAGCGGGAACGGTCGAAACCATATCCCATGGCCTGATCCTGCAAATCACATTCCCCACCCTGATCACAAATCGGGCAATCAAGCGGATGGTTGATAAGGAGCATTTCCATCACACCACGGCGCGCTTTCTTTACGACATCGGACTCGGTTTCAACTTCCATGCCGTCACCCGCAGCCATCGCGCAAGAGGCAACCGGCTTGGGTGCTCCCTTAACCTCGACGAGACACATGCGGCAGTTGGCAGGCACACTCAAGCGGTCATGGTAGCAAAAACGAGGTATCTCATAGCCGACCTGCTCTGCGGCCTGCAAAATAGATGTGCCGTTTTCGACTTCGACTTCTGTTCCATTTATCTTTAACTTAGGCATATCTCTACCTTCTACATGATCGGCAATTGGTTTCTTCCGGCCGGTTGCGTTTCAAGGCCGCATCCATAATATCTTTTCTGACAACTGTAATTTCTGAGCTGCCGGCTCTAAAAGTAAAAGTCAAAGGCATCACTGGACGCTCTATATCGTGCCCACATTTACATTTTCTGCTTTGACTTGTCACCTGTGCCATTACGCTGCCTTTGCTGTCTTGCGGTATTCAAGGATCCGCTTCTCCATAACTGGTCTGAAATGACGTATAAGACCCTGTATTGGCCAGGCAGAGGCATCACCATGCGCACAAATTGTATGGCCTTCTATTTCCTTGGTCAGGTCGTAAAGCATGTCGATTTCCTCAACAGTTGCATTTCCCGTCACCATCCGCTGCATAGTACGCCAGAGCCAGCCAGTCCCTTCACGGCACGGCGTGCACTGCCCGCAGCTTTCATGCATATAAAAGAAAGACAGTCTTGCAATCGCATAGACGATATCAGTCGATTTATCCATAACGATTACCCCTGCTGTACCTAAGCCGCTCTGGACTTCGCGCAAAGAATCAAAATCCATCTTTACGGTCGAACAGATATCACGCGGCAAAAGTGGCGTAGATGAGCCACCGGGGATGACTGCTAACAGATTATCCCATCCACCGCGCACACCACCTGCATGTTTTTCAAGAAGTTCTTTAAGGCCAATGCCCATTTCTTCTTCGACATTACAGGGTTGGTTGACGTGCCCTGATATGCAGAAAAGCTTTGTCCCTGTGTTCTTTTCGTCCCGACCAAACCCTGAAAACCAAGATCCGCCCCGACGCAATATTGTTGGCGCTACCGCAATGGTTTCTACATTATTTACTGTCGTTGGACACGCATAAAGTCCGGCCATAGCAGGAAAAGGAGGCTTGTTACGAGGCTGGCCTTTTTTACCTTCCAGGGACTCAAGTAATGCTGTTTCCTCGCCACAAATATAGGCTCCCGCTCCACGATGCAGGTAAACATCAAAATCCCAACCGGATTTAGCGGCATTCTTCCCCAAAAGCCCGGCATCATAAGCCTCTTCAATAGCTTTTACCAAAGCCGAACCTTCGTTATAAAACTCTCCGCGGATATAAATATAAGCAGCATGTGCGCCCATGGCAAACCCCGCCAACAAAGCCCCCTCAAGAAGCTTATGCGGTTCAAAGCGCATAATATCACGGTCTTTACATGTGCCCGGCTCTGATTCATCGGCATTAATAACCAGGTAATGGGGCTTTCCTGTTTTTTCGGGATCAGGCATGAAAGACCACTTAACACCTGTGGGAAATCCCGCACCGCCGCGACCACGAAGCCCCGACGCTTTCATCTCGGAAATAATCCAATCTTTTCCTTTTTTAATAAAGCCGGCTGTATCATCCCAGTCACCACGTTTTTTCGCAGCCTTTAGGCCCGAATCCTGCCAGCCGTAAATATTTGTAAAAATGCGGTCCTTGTCCTGTAACATTTAAACCACCTTTTCTTTCTTTGCCAAATCCTCAAGAGTTGTAGGACCTTCCACAGCCATTGAACCTCTGCGGCCTTGCTGTGACCCAACTGAGACTTTCTTACCTTCTTTTAAGTCTTTAAGAATTTGTGTCATGTTTTCAGGCGTAAGGTCTTCATAATAATCATCATTAATCTGCACCATAGGCGCATTTACACAAGCTCCTAAGCACTCAACTTCTATAGCAGTAAAAAGCCCGTCTTCTGTTGTCTCGCCAAGATGTGCACCAAGCTCTTTCTCACAAGCTTTCACGATATCTGCAGAGCCCCGCAACCAGCAAGGTGTCGTCGTGCAGCATTGGACCAGATATTTACCGACTGGTGCAAGATTATACATTGAATAGAAAGTAGCCACCTCATAGACCTTTATCGGTGGTTGACCGACAACATCTGCGATCTCATCCATAGCTGCCCTTGGTATCCAGCCCCCGTAAGGTGTTTTTGCCTTTGCACCTTCTTCCCCGACCTGTCTTTGCGCCAGATCCAGTAATGGCATGATTGCTGAACGAGCCTGATTTGAAGGGTAACGCGCAAGAATTTCATCGACTTTCTTTTTATTTTTAAAAGAAAAGTCTTTGGGCTGATACTCTGCGTTTGGTTCGAACTTTGGTTTCATCTACACAAATTCCCTGATATGAAACTGTTTAACTTTCGACATCACTTTGTCTTTCGCATAAGTCGCACTGCGGCGAAAATCCTTTACGCTAACCACATCTTCCATATCGCGAATTGCTCTTGCTACGCGCGGCGTCGCCTCCCTTACAACAATTCTGTTACCTCTTTTTGCCGAAGCCGACATGAAAGTAAACTCACTCATAGAACCGAGCCCTCGACCATACAGGGTATCCTGCAGGGCCACTTTATTCTTGGCAGATTCACTCATACGGCACTCACCCTCTGCAGACTTTTTAAAAGTCACAAGAATATCTTTTCTAAACGAACTTCTCATCGGTCAATTTCTCCAAATACGATGTCAAGTGAGCCTATAATTGAAACTGTATCGGCAAGCATGTGTCCTTTCGACATAAAATCCAGCCCCTGCAGATGATAGAAGCCCGGCGCACGTAAACGGCATCGATAGGGTCTGTTTGTTCCATCTGACACAATGTATACCGCAAATTCACCCTTAGGCGCCTCAACAGCCGCATAAGTTTCACCAGCAGGCACGTGATACCCTTCAGTATACAGTTTGAAGTGATGAATCATTGCTTCCATTGAGCGCTTCATCTCGGCACGAGGCGGTGGGGCAATCTTATAGTCATTAACCTTAACAGGGCCCTCCGGCATCTGCTCAATTGCCTGGCGCATAATTTTGATAGATTGCCGCATTTCTTCCATGCGCACCAGATACCTGGCATAACAATCGCCCGTTTTTCCTACAGGAATATCAAAATCCATTTTTTCATAAGCATCATAAGGCTGGCTCTTACGTAGGTCCCAAGCAACATTTGATCCACGCAGCATTGGGCCTGTGAATCCCCAATCGAGCGCTTCTTGTTTGGAAACCACCCCGATATCAACAGTCCTTTGCTTGAAAATACGGTTATTTGTCAGAAGGTTATCCAGATCATTTATGACTTTTGGAAGTGTCTCCGTCCACTCATAAATATCCTCAGCAAGCCCGGCAGGCATGTCCTGATGAACACCACCAGGGCGGAAATAATTGGCGTGCAAACGTGCTCCACAGACACGCTCATAAAACTCCATTCCAATTTCGCGTTCTTCAAATCCCCAAAGCGATGGCGTAATCGCCCCGACATCAAGCGCAAAAGTTGTTATATTCAAAAGATGGTTGAGAACACGACCCAACTCACAGAACAATACACGGATATATTGTCCACGCTCAGGCACTGTGATTCCAAGAAGCTTTTCAACACCAAGCGCAAAAGCGTGCTCCTGATTCATTGGCGCGACATAATCAAGCCTGTCAAAATAAGGGATCGCCTGTAAATAAGTCTTATATTCGATAAGTTTTTCCGTACCACGGTGCAAAAGACCAATATGAGGGTCAGCACGTTCAACGACCTCACCCTCCATCTCAAGAACTAACCTTAGAACGCCGTGTGCCGCAGGGTGTTGCGGTCCAAAATTCATAGTATAGGGCTTGATTTGGGTCTCATCAGAGATTTCAACATTCTGGGTCAAAGGCTCGGTCATATTACTCTCCCGCCTCCTTTACAGATTTCTCATAGGGCATATACCCTGTCTCAGGCTTGGTAGCTTTTTCATCACCCGGAAGCTGAATTTTTGTCAGCCCCTCCCATGGTGATAAGTTATCATACACACGAAAGTCCTGATTAAGTTGCACAGGTTCGTAGACCACCCGTTTCTCTGCTTCATCGTAGCGCAACTCAACAAAACCTGTCAGAGGAAACTCCTTGCGCAAAGGATGACCATCAAAGCCATAATCGGTCAGGATGCGCCTGTGGTCGGGATGCCCTTCAAACATAACGCCATACATATCCCACACCTCACGCTCTGCCCAGTTTGCACCGGCAAAAACAGAAACAACACTTGGCACAGGCGTATCTTCATCAGTTGTCACCTTCACACGGACACGGTTGTTCTGCTCCATCGAAAGAAGGTTATAGACAACCTCGAAACGCTCTGCTTTTTGAGGGTAGTCTACCCCGCATATATCTACGAGCTGCTTAAACTCACATTCCGGATCATCTCTTAAGAAAATAAGAAGTTTTTTCAGGCTTTCACGAGACGTATGGAGGATCAGCTCACCCTTAGCAATTGTGAAATGGGACACCGCACCATCAGTTTCTTCCTGAATGTGCTCAGCCAGTTCCGTCATAATATCATCTTGTGTAAAAGACATGTGGCAATCCTCGTCTTATCTGACTATCCGTGTATCTTCGCGTGCTATTTTCTTTTGCAGCTGCAAAAGACCGTAAACCAGAGCTTCGGCTGTTGGGGGGCACCCCGGGACATATATGTCTACAGGAACAATACGGTCACATCCACGCACAACTGAGTAAGAATAATGGTAATATCCCCCGCCATTAGCACAAGACCCCATGGAAACAACCCAGCGTGGCTCTGGCATCTGGTCGTAAACACGACGCAGCGCAGGAGCCATTTTATTAGTCAGCGTACCGGCAACAATCATAACATCTGATTGACGTGGGCTTGGACGAGGTATCATACCAAACCGGTCAAGGTCATAGCGGCTCATATAGGAATGAATCATTTCAACCGCACAACACGCCAGACCAAAAGTCATCGGCCAGATTGATCCTGTTCTGGCCCAATCGAAAAGCTTATCCGCAGATGTCAAAACAAAGCCTTTTTCTTCAACAGATTTTGCAATGGCCTGTGGAACGACATCCTGCTCACGAGGGTCAGGGTATTTTACATCTGTCGTCAATGGCGCGATGGGCGCATCAATTACTTTTCTTTCATGGCTCATAAATCACTCCCAATCCAATGCGCCTTTTTTCCACTCATAGATAAAGCCGATAGTTAAAACGCCCAGAAAAACGACCATTGACCAAAAGCCAAACAGACCAATCTTCCCCAAAGACACCGCCCAAGGGAAAAGAAAGGCTATTTCCAGGTCAAAAATAATGAACAGTATTGCAACGAGGTAGTAACGCACATCAAATCTTGAACGGGCATCATCGAATGCGTCGAATCCGCATTCATAGGCTGCGTTTTTTTCAGCATCCGGCTTTTGCTTCGCTGCAAATAAGGACAAAAGAACCATTACAAGCGACATGCCGCCTGCAACGAGCAGGAAAACAAGTATCGGGAAATATTCACTTAAGAATTCTGTAGAAGCCATATTTATAAGTTCTCACTAAATTACATGACAACTACTACCGAAAACATCCCCCAATTACAAGGTTTGAGCAGAAAAGAATTACAAATATCGGAATATAAAACCAGCCCGGCGACATATTCTTATAAACGTCCCATAGAAGGACTACACGAGGCACCTCCTCACCCTTTACTATAGAGCATAAAGGAGCACGCGGCCTGCCATGTGCTATTGGCCTGTCCATTGCGGTATGGCTAATACTAAGCAGTGCATTATTTGGTACTTCATAGCTACACGCTCCCTCTTTAAGCATAAGGGCGTTGCCTGCACCTTTTTCACAACTGCTGTCAGGACAAATCACGGTAGAAGGCCCGATAATCGTTTCTATCGCCCGAAAAAGAAGGCCGCTATTATTGTTTCCGTCGCTGTCATAGTGAAGGTCTATGCTTGCTGCGTTACCTCCGGGGCGACCACAAGACAGACTTGTATGCGCCTCTCCGGAACGGATAAATGGCTGAACCGAAACATCTGCAAATTGTTTGCGTATCAATGAAGAAATAGACGACTGGTACTCAAGAACATTTTCAAAAATTAATTTGGTGTCAGGATCCATATCAATAAAAGCACCTGTCTCCCGGTTACGCGCACGCAACTCATCCACCTGAATATCGCTTGCACGGTCTGACCTTGATGCATTGTAATAAATAAAATTACCTCTGCGCCATTCGGTCAGTGCCTTTATGCCATCTTCACTGACAACACCATTTTCCTTTACCCAAACCCCGGCATTATAGCTTGTATTCAAAACATGCGCTGTCGCAGCCTCACCCACGGCCTTTACCGCACTATCTTCATCATCTCCAAAGACAAAATTAACATGAGCCAATTCCGCAGGTATACACTCTGCACTTCCTGAAAGTTTAAGCACAGGATATTCAAAAGCTGCTCTTAAGGTTTGATTCACACTCACTCACAAAACATATAGGCAAATTAATAAAGTGAGTTATGTATAATATATGTGGAGTTAAAAAGGCAAGAAAAAAAGCAGCCATAAAAGGCTGCTTTATATTTTCTTTCTTAAGATGGCGCGAGTGACGGGACTCGAACCCGCGACCTCCTGCGTGACAGGCAGGCGTTCTAACCAACTGAACTACACCCGCTTATAAATACGCTATCTTAAGCCACCATTTCCGGCGGATTTTCTATGTAGTCCATTTTTAACGACTCTGCAACACCTTTATGCGTAATTTTTCCAAAACATACGTTTAAACCTTCCCTAAAGTTAGGGTCTTCTGCCAATGCCTGCTTCCACCCTTTATTCGCAATGCGAAGTGCATAGGGCAATACAGCGTTATTAAGGGCCAGTGCAGACGTCAATGGAACCGCCCCTGGCATATTTGCGACACAATAATGAGTTACACCTTCTACTGTGTAAACAGGATCATTATGTGTTGTAGCCTTTGACGTTTCAAAACATCCACCCTGATCAATGGCGATATCAACAACAACAGAACCTGGATTCATAGTTTTTAAGATATCACGGTTGAGCAATTTTGGAGCAGATGCCCCAGGTATTAGAACAGCACCGATTACGATATCAGCCTCGGCTGCGTATTTTTCAAGTGTATCGGTTGTTGAGTAAAGAATCTGTGCGCGGCCAGCAAAATAGTCGTCCAGCTCACGAATCTTGTCGGGAGACCTTTCTAAAATAGTGACATTGGCTTCTAATCCCGCGGCCATACGTGCCGCATTAAATCCAGCAACACCGCCACCCAAGACAAGAACGTCAGCAGGTTTTACCCCTGGAACACCACCAATCAGACGACCAAGGCCGCCAATATGTTTTTGCAAATAATGCGCACCAACTTGTGTGGAAAGGCGTCCCGCGACCTCACTCATTGGCGCCAATAGCGGCAAACCTCTTCCGTTAGGCCCCAAGACTGTTTCATAGGCAATGGCCACACACCCGCAGTCAATCAACCCTTTGGCCTGTTCCGGATCCGGAGCAAGATGAAGATATGTGAAAAGAATCTGGCCTTCGCGCAACATTTTGCATTCCTGAGCTTGAGGCTCCTTCACCTTTATAATCATATCAGCTGTGTCGAAAACGGCCTTGGCGTCATTCAGAACATGAGCTCCGGCTTCCTTATATGATTTATCGTCATAACCAATCCCTGCGCCGGCATTGGTCTCCACAAAAACCTCATGACCAGCTGCAATCATTTCTTTCACAGAGGCAGGCACAAGCCCCACTCTATGCTCTTGTGACTTAATTTCTTTGGGAACACCAATTTTCATACAAAAAACCCCTGTTTAAATATTGAACAGGGGCTTTATAACATTGCTTTGCGTAGAATTCTATATGCGTTGCGGTATTATCCCATGCCGCCAGGGCCATCAGAAGGCGTTTGCGGAGAAATATCCCGTGCTGGCTCTGGTTCTTTTATTATTACAGGGCCACGCTCTTCCATCATGGCTTTGAAAGCATCCGGATCCGTGTAAGGAAGATCCCCATACTCTCCCAACCTGATATTAAATTTTCTTTCGCCCATCACATTCTCCTTAATTCTTTTAAAGAATACCTTTAAAGTCTTAACAACCTGTTAAATCAGGCCGAATAAAGCTGATTAGCGAAAAATCCTGTGATTGAGTCGCTGTTGTCTTTGAATTCCAATATAAGTGAATTTTCTTTTGGCATGATCCCTGTCCCTTTTTATTTGTTTTTTGTTATGTCTAGATCATAGGGAACGAATCTTAAAAAAAGTTTAAAACTATAAATCAGTCTATAATCTTAGCGATCCGTACCCACCAAGCGGGAAATTTATTTTGCGTGTATTCCATTGCTGTTTTAACATGCGCCTCATCTTCAAACACAGCAAAACACGTGCTTCCGCTGCCGGTCATATCTATATGTTTTGCGGTCTTAAATTTTTGAAGAAAAGACAGACACACCCCTATTTCAGGATTAACCGAGATCGCCGCCGCTGTTAGATCATTCGAAAACTCAGGGCGCTTGGAAACTTTATGATAAGCCTCAAAAACATCCTTTGTGGCGCTTTGCACGCCTGGCCAGACCAAAAGAAAATAGCCATTATAAGGCAACGCGGAATTTTTTAGAACTTCCCCCCTGCCCGACATCATAACTGTACCACCATGGACACAGACCGGCACATCACTGCCCAGTTCCGCACCTAAATCACATAACTGGCTTATACTTAACCGCGTATCATATAGTGTATTAAGTGCTTTTAAGACAGCGGCTGCATCACTTGACCCGCTTCCGAGGCCGGAGCCAGCCGGAATGTTTTTTACCAAGCGAAGCGATACAGATGCCTCAATATTAACGGTGTCTTCAAAAAGCCTTACAGCCTTTATGACCAGATCCTCATTAATATCATCAGGCAAATGATGAGCGTATTGCCCTTCTTTTTTATAGTCAAAACATTCAGATAAATTTATTTCTAACCCGTCGCCTATATCCAAAAAAGATGTAACTGATTCGATCTCATGGAATCCGTCAGAACGCTGACCTTTAACTTCAAATGTGAGGTTTATTTTTGCCGGTGCGAATATTTGCATATCTTTATCGGAACACACTGACTGCGGCTTGGGCCGCTATTCCTTCTTCGCGCCCCGCAAAGCCCAGTTTTTCAGTAGTAGTGGCCTTTATATTCACAAAGTCGACTTCTATTTTAAGAATATTGGCAATGATGGCCTGCATTTCTTGCCTGTAGGGAGATATTTTGGGCGCCTCACAGATAATTGTAATGTCTGCATTATTCACAACCACACCTTTATCCTGTACAAGTCCCACCACATGCTCCAGCATAATTTTGGAGTCCGCACCTTTCCATTTTTCATCTGATGGAGGGAAATGGTATCCTATATCTGCGAGAGCAGCCGCGCCCAACAATGCATCGGTAAGCGCGTGTAGCACGACATCGGCATCAGAATGCCCCTCCAAGGATTTATCGAAAGGTATTTTAACGCCTCCCAGAATAATCTCCTTACCGTCAACAAGTTTGTGAACGTCATACCCTTGTCCAATACATGGTCTGTTTTGTGTCATGTTTAATGCTCTTTTATAATCAGAATAAGTTGTTATTTTAAAAAGGTCTTCATCGCCGTTTATAGTAAGAACATGCTCGCCCATTTTTTCTAAAAGTCCGGCGTCATCTGTTTCGTTCACACCAAATTCTTCATACGCTTTTTTAAGGATTTTAACATTAAACCCTTGTGGCGTCTGAACCCTAGTAAGGCGACTTCGGTCCAACGTTTCTTTTATACAATCGTCTTCTATAAATTTTATTGTATCGATAACAGGTAAGACCGGGATAACGCCGCTTGCACCTTTTACCAGTATTTCAGACAGAGCATCAATTGTATCAACTGGAATAAATGGACGAGCCGCATCATGCACCAATACATATTCACTATCTAAGACAGAAAGTCCGTTTAGAACTGATTCACCACGGGACTGACCGCCGATTATCGGAGGAGGCAAATCAAGCCCCTCTACGGATTGTTTATACAAATCACTATGGGATTTATTTATAACGACCTGAACATTTTTAATATCGGGATGCGCAAGAAAGCTATCAATAGAATGGCGTAAGACAGTTTTCGCCCCCAATGGCAGATAAGGTTTTGGCAACCCCTCCCCCATACGGGAACTTGTTCCAGCTGCAACTATTAAGGCCGTAATTGTCATGGGCCATAGTCATACATTATTTCGTGATTTTGGCAAGGTCAGTATGCTGAAGCTTTTATCAGCCAAGTGTGCGACTTGCTAAAGCAAGGGCTTTTTTACGCTTGTTTTCGTCATGGTGGTAAACTTCAACCACATCGAAAAAATCCATATTTGCACATTTCCTAAACTCTGTATCTATATCAATCAAAAGGCCTAAAATATTGGGGTCCTCAGACTGGGCAGCCTCATGGAAAACTGTGGCATTTTCCGCAGCAACCGAAAAAAAGGCCGCCACCTTAATACTATGCACTGCATCAAGGGAGGAAACATTCTCTTCGGCATCCTCGTTCAGCTTCTTAAAGCTTTCAAATGTTTTTGTAAGAAAAGCGGATGTTTTTTTTGTTTCACTGTCCATAGGCAGGAACAATAATCCCGAACTGCAATTATGTCAATGAAATAAAGTCAAAGCGTTATTTTTTTAATTTCATGCTTTGGCTTTATGAAGTAGGTGGTGGGCCGTGACGGGTTCGAACCTCGCATGACTACAGTCATGCTTATTATAAAAATGGCGGTGGTAACCAGATTAACCAGCCGTTCTGTCTTCCAGTATCTTTATTGTTGTGAATGGTGGGCGGTGACGGGCTCGAACCGCCGACCCTCTCGGTGTAAACGAGATGCTCTACCAACTGAGCTAACCGCCCTCCTTAAGAAGAACTATTGAAATACCCGTCTTTAAAACAAAAATCAAGTCATTTACGCATAAAAAAACGGCCATATCCAAAGATATGACCGTTTTAGAATTTTGTTTACAAGAAATTACTTGTTAACAGCATCTTTCAATTCTTTACCAGCTTTGAAAGTAGGACGCTTTGAAGCAGGAATTTTGATCGCTTCGCCTGTGCGTGGGTTACGGCCTGTTGTCGCCTTGCGGTCTGATACTGAGAAAGTACCGAAACCAACCAAGCGTACTTCTGAGCCTGATTTCAAAGTTGTTTTGATAACATTAGTCATAGCTTCGATAGCGGCCTGTGCTTTTGTTTGTGGTAGGTCTGCTTCTTTAGCTACTGCACTTACTAGTTCTGATTTGTTCATGGGTATCCCCTATAAGTTTATAGTTTGAACATCCTGGCACAACCTATGCGCCAGAATAAGAAATTGTGCAGTTGCGCTCTAATGCGCGCTCACACTCATTTCTTAAGAATCAGTTTTAAATGGTTTTCAAAGTGATTTCAATGGCGAATCACATCTTCTGCCTTGTTTTCTGCGGTTTTTGAGGATATTTCGCCTATTTCTTTTACAGAATCGCCATCTATGGGCTCAGGTTGACGCGATAAAGCATGTGCAAAGACTTCTTCAATCGTTTTAACCGGAATAATTTTCAGCCCTTTTTTGATCTTATCCGGCACATCGGCAAGGTCTTTTTCGTTTTCCTCAGGTATCAGAACAGTTTTTATACCACCTCTCATTGCGCCAAGAAGTTTTTCTTTTACTCCGCCAATGGCCGTGACTTTACCACGAAGGTTAACCTCTCCGGTCATTGCCACATCGGCATGGACAGGTATTTCGGAAAGAGCAGAGATGATGGCTGTCACCATTGCGGCTCCGGCTGATGGACCATCTTTTGGAATCGCTCCTTCGGGTACGTGGACGTGAATCTGTTTCGTTTTCAGTTCTTCATAATCTATACCAAACTGATTGGAACGTGACTTAATCAACATTTCGGCAACCGTAATAGATTCTTTCATTACTTCTTTCAGGTTACCTGTTGTTGTTACCTTACCGTCCTTACCGTTCAAAGTAACGGCCTCAATAGAGAGCATGTCACCGCCGGTTTCGGTATAAGCAAGACCGTTAACAATACCGATCTTGTTTTCTTCTTCAGCCACACCAAAGCGGTACTTCCGGACGCCTGCGTATTTTTCAACATTGCGAAGCGTAATTGCGACACGTTTCTTCTTTTTGTTCATCAAAATTTCTTTGATGACTTTCCGGCAAAGATTGGCCATTTCACGCTCAAGATTACGAACACCCGCTTCTCTTGTGTAATAACGGATAACATGGCGAATTGCGGCATCGTTAATTGAAAACTCGCTCTTTTTCAATCCGGCCGCCTCTCGCTGCTTTTCAAGCAAATGACGTTTTACAATTTCCAGCTTTTCGTCTTCTGTGTAGCCGGAAATACGAATAATCTCCATACGATCCAGCAAGGGCTGAGGCATATTGAGTGAGTTTGCTGTACAGACAAACATTGTGTGGGACAAATCATAGTCCAACTCAAGATAATGGTCTGCGAAAGTTGCGTTCTGTTCAGGATCAAGCACCTCGAGAAGGGCTGAGCTAGGGTCGCCCCTCCAATCAGAACCGAGCTTATCAACCTCATCCAAAAGGAATAAAGGGTTGGACGCTTTTGCTTTCTTCATACCTTGTAAAACTTTACCGGGCATCGCACCAATATATGTTCTTCTATGACCGCGAATTTCACTTTCATCGCGCACACCACCAAGTGACATTCTTACAAATTCACGGTTTGTAGCTTTGGCAATAGATCGTCCCAATGATGTTTTACCAACACCGGGAGGCCCAACAAGACACAAAATAGGCCCCTTCACTTTTTCTGATCTTTGCTGAACGGCGAGATATTCCAAAATACGCTCTTTAACCTTTTCAAGACCGTAATGATCCTCATCAAGCACCTTCTTGGCGCCCTTTATCTCTTTTTTGATTTTGGTAAATTTCTTCCAAGGAAGAGATAATATCCAGTCAAGGTAGTTGCGAACCACTGTTGCCTCAGCAGACATAGGGCTCATCGATTTGAGCTTTTTAAACTCTGCTTTGGCTTTTTCCTCGGCATCCTTGGAAAGTTTTGTCTTTTCTATTTTCTTTTCAAGCTCAGCCATCTCATCGCCGCCGCCATCTATATCGCCCAGCTCCTTTTGAATAGCCTTCATTTGTTCATTCAGATAATACTCGCGCTGTGTCTTCTCCATTTGGCGCTTAACACGGCTGCGAATTCTTTTTTCCACCTGAAGCACACCTATCTCCCCTTCCATGAAAGAGTAAATAAGCTCAAGCCTTTCTTCTGTATCCCCGGCCTCAAGAATTTTTTGCTTGTCCTCGATTTTCAAAACCAGATGTGATGCAATAGTGTCAGCCAGTTTAGTCGGCTCATTAATTTGCTGGAGAGAAACAATAACCTCAGGAGGGATTTTTTTATTTAGCTTCACATATTGTTCGAATTGAGTTACAGCCGCACGAGAAAGAGCCTGTAATTCGTCATTCCAAGGCGACTTATCTTCCAATGGCTCGTATTCTGCCTGTAAATAGCCATCTTCTTTTTCTGACATCTTAGAAACTTTTACACGCTCAAGCCCCTCAACAAGAACTTTAACCGTTCCGTCGGGAAGCTTAAGAAGTTGCAAAATACTTCCCTCGACACCGATATCATATAAATCATCCTCCGCAGGATCATCTACTGAAGGTGATTTCTGTGTCAGGAGAACAATTTTTTTGTCTTCCTTCATTACAAGCTCTAGTGCTGTCACTGATTTCTCACGCCCTACAAACAAAGGCACAATCATGTGAGGAAAAACCACTATGTCCCTTAATGGTAGAACAGGCAATGTTTTAGATGAGTCGGAAGAAGATAGGTTCAACATATTATTCCCGGGTTTTGGTAAATGCTAATTATAAAATAGGCTCACTACACTATGATGCCAAGGCTGTAACCAAATGGTTAACAGGATAGCTTTTTCTATTATCTATTAATCAATATAGGAG
>NZNU01000041.1 GCA_002695035.1 Micavibrio sp.
AGTTGCTGCCAGCAGGAACACCCATCCTTACCGCCTCTTGTGTCATCACATAAACAATCATATCGATATGGGAGTCCTGATAAAACTCTTTCCCGTGATTTGCTTGTGTCATGCCGTATTTATAACCGGCATATGCACTTAAGCCACAAACAGCATCAGCAAGTGACCAGTCAGACGTTCCTATTCTTTTTTCTATAACAATATCGCATAATTCCTGTGCGGATATTTCAAAGGCCATGCATCTTGTCGCCGCATCCATAAACAGTCGAAAACCATCAGAACGCGGGATATTATTCCCCTCCCAATCCACGAGGTAATTGCTGACCATCCATAAAATAAATTCACAGAATGAGAATTCACACTCCCCAAATTCCTCCAAAACAGAACGCGCCAAAGCGCGCCCCTGCTCTGTCCTCGCATCAAGTTTCTGAGGATGGCTTATTGACTGATAAGGGATAACAGCATCTGTAGGCGCCACTCCCAAACTGGCCGAAAGCTTCTCAAAGCCTTCCGACATTGCAATATCTGGCTTTTCAAAAAGAAAACAGCTCTCGACATAGATGCCCGCTATAACCTCAAGGAACTCAATTATGTCATGCGTACGTATGTCGTCTTTTACCCCTAGGAGCTTTTCGACATGGTCGTGAATATAGGTGGCAAGCTTATTTTTGGCTTGTGTTATATGCATAAATATATCTTTTGGAAAACCGTAAACAGGACGCTTATGGTTCGTGTTGATAAGTTTGTGGATAGAATCAATTCGCAGCAGGACGCCACTAATTAAGAGTCTATGTGTTTTAAGAGGATTACTCAATCCCCCAAAGGTATTTTTTTTCTACGAAGCCTTCATAGCCGGCCACGCTAACCTCACAATGCGTTTGTGAGCAATCCTCAATGTCGACTATGACGCCAGGCTCCACCCTCAATACAGCAATGGAATCGGTCTCGTTGTCATCGTAGACAAGTGTATATTTTTCTTTTGTTACTACCAGAGCCGTTGCTTTGGAAGACAAAAGTGCGGAATGGATCCACCCCTCTTCTCCAAAGGCATCCTGAACTTTCTTCCACTGGTCAAAATCATTAAGTATCTTAATTGGGAGCCTTTTCTTTAAATATATCCATTTTATCGGATAATTGGTTGACGGCCCATATCGCATATATGTCTCGGAATTTCTCAGAGACATATATTTTGTTTCCCGCATTTCTTCTTGCGCATAAGCAAATGACACGCAGCTTTGGAGAACCATAGCCATAAGAAAGAAGCAACTGATAAAATTTCGTAAGTACATCATATTTTTTTGGACAAATTAAAAGAACATCTCTAGTTTTCCTGATTTTGGTAACAATATCAAGACACGCTGGTAAAACTTATGGAATTTTCGGTCGCACCGATGATGGATTGGACGGACAGGCATTGCCGATACTTTCACAGGCTGCTTGCCCCAAATATTTTTTTATATACTGAAATGGTGACAACGGGCGCCTTGATCTTTGGTGATAAATCACGGCATCTTGATTTTAATGAAAAGGAATCCCCCCTTGCCTTGCAATTAGGTGGAAGCTCCGCAGAAGATTTAGCAAAGTCTGCCAGGCTTGGTGAGGACTGGGGCTATGATGAGGTTAATCTTAATTGCGGCTGCCCCAGTGACCGTGTTCAGAAAGGTCGATTTGGCGCCTGCCTAATGGCAGAGCCGGATTTGGTGGCAACATGCATAAAGGCCATGCAAGATGTTGTGAATATTCCCGTCACGGTTAAGTGCAGGATAGCTATTGATGAATATGAGGAAGAGCCTTTTTTATATGAGTTTATAAAGAAAGTCTCTGACATCGGCTGCAAAACTTTTATAGTGCATGCGCGGAAAGCCTGGCTCAAAGGGTTAAGTCCTAAAGAAAACAGGGACATCCCTCCCCTGAACTATAATCTTATTTATAAATTGAAAAATGATTTTCCGGAGCTATCTGTTCACCTTAATGGCGGCGTTAATTCCATTAAAGCAATAGACGAGGCAATTGATAAAGTAGACGGCATTATGATCGGACGTGAGGCTTATCAAAATCCCTGGTTTTTGGCAGAGATTGAAAAAACTTATTTTGAAACCGAACTCCCTAGGGAAGAATATATTATAACCGAGATGTCACATTACCTGAAATCAATGTTGGAAAGTGGAGAAATTCTCAGACCTCGAAACGTAACTAGGCATATGACAGGGCTTTTTAAGGGCACTCCTGGTGGAAAAGCATGGAGACAGGCACTCTCGACCTTGCCTGAATCACCAGATATGATAGAAAAGGCATATGAGGCATATCTCGCAAAAAATAGCGCAGTGCACAACAGCCCTTCTGCTTAAAAGTTTGTAATACTCCTCCAAAATAAGGTATTTTATAAGAAATATTTAAGGCTCTTAATTATTATGCAATGGCACAGGCTTGAACCGGAAAAGACGGAGAAATTGATCACGAGCATCGTAAATGCTGGTGGTCCTGCTCTGTTTACAGTAAAAAACAGTGAGGCGAAGTGTATGCGCCTGCCTTTCTTTGATTCTGTTCTTTTGTACAGAATCACAAACAATACCTGCCTTCCCGTTTTTTCTATGGACTTCCTAGGTAACGGCAAGGAATTCTTTTATATAGACGGTTCATTCTCCCCGTTTGAGAAAGTTCAACACCTTGCCACTCTTGATATAACCAGAGAAAATATGGCGGCATTCCTACAGTTTTATTTCTTTACGGTTATGCAGGAAGATGGCGAGATATACCCTGTTTATAAACATACTGCCCTACCCGATCTGGAAGATAGCAATTTGCACACCACCAAACACGATGTGCCCGAAGGCGGTTATGTCTTTGAAGTTGATGAAGATTCCAACAACGATTCCTTTCATGTTAAAACATGCCTGTATTATGATGGTAGCTTGATGTCCGGCAATTTGAGTGTCAGCAAACAAGGTCACGTTGAGATAGTCGGATTATCCCCCCTCTTTGGAGAGCAAAACGCCGAGAGTGCGTCGCTACCCTATAAAGAAACGTAAAGAGATAAAGATGAGTGACAACAAAGATTTAACTGTGAACCCTTTAAGCGGTAACTTCTCCACAAGTGGAGCAGATACCTCCATGCGCGGTTTTGCACACCCTAAGGAAAAAGCCGTTTTGGAAAACGCCAAGGAGATTTTGGGTAAAACTGAAACCGGCGCACGCCTTCTGGACGTTATGAATCATTATAAAATACCGATTCGTGTCATGTCTGGCCGCGAGATCACTTACACAACACCCGATGATTCCACCGTCTATCTTATGGCGCCTCCCGCTGTCACCAAAAGCTATGATGTGGTTGCCCTTACTTTAGGCTGCGGGATTCGTGATGTAGAGCAAGGAATGGTCGGTTTTAAACGGCCGGATAAAGATCTGGACCCCGTTGAGTATGCAGCCATGACTTTCTCCAAATCGCTGGATATAATAGTCAATATGTGCAAAATTGCAGATGAACTTAAGGAAAAGTTGGGATTTCAGAAACCTCTTGACATAGTTTACGAATTAGGGCATGGTAATATATACAAAGCTCAAAAAGCCAATGCAGACTATAACGAAATCGTAGATTTGTTTGTAGAAGGTGAGCGAAACGCAACAGAGGGACTTTTATAAGGAGAGGAATTATGGGTTTATTTGGAGGAGCAGCATCACAAGGTCAAACAGCTGGTGTGGCATTTGGGGACGCATCTAGCAGCTCTATTGCATCAGATCCTAGTGCTTTGGTTGATGCGATAAATGAGTTAGGACACATTGAAGAGCTAACAATTGCAGAAGCAGATCGCGAACATGAAGCGAAAAAGGATGCGCCGCAACCTTAAGTTTTTTACAACACCTCATTCTAGCCCGCGATTTGCGGGCTTTTTTGTGCTTTTTTGGAACGATCCCCCCGATTCCACCGTTTGCAGTATGTTAAGGACTTATAAAGACTGTTTCTTTATAATGATTTTGCATATGAAAGGAGAAATCTATGATTAGATCAGGACAATCTTATTTAAAGGCAAATGGTATTGAGGCTAGACCTAGAGCTATAGGAACAGTCAACACAAATACTATTACACCAAAACTAGGGTCGAAATTAAACCCTCGTTTAGGTTAAAAGCTTATAGATTCACCGCAGCCGCATCTGGCCGTTTCATTCGGATTAACAATAACGATGCGGCTACTACCAAGATTATCAGTAATATAATCAATTTTTGTACCGAAGAAGCGTAATCCGTCTTTCTTCGGTATAAATAGTTTAAGACCGCCCTCATATTCGATTACATCATCATCTTCACTGACATTTTCAAGGCTTAACGGTTTCATATCGTATTCATTTCCGCTACACCCCTTGCCTGTCAATATCATAAGCTTTATACCAACAGCATCGCTGAAAGATGTTACCTGCTCTTTCAGATATTCAAATGCCTCCGGCGTTACCATTACTTCTTTAGAAGTTAATCCGAACATACTTACCTCTATTCAACAGTATATCATGTAAACATATTAAGTTGTAATTTGGCTGTTTCAGCCATCATCGAAGGATCCCAAGTTGGATCCCAAACAATTTCGACATCTACATGCCTAACGCCCTGCAAAGGAAATATGGCATTCTGAACCCAGGAAGGCATTTCCTGTGCTACCGGGCACGCGGGAGAGGTCAGACTCATTTCTACAGAAACATCGTATTCAACAGGCTCTGTGTCTTTACTTTCGGCCTTTTTGAAAGAAACCTTATAAATAAGCCCCAATTCATAGATATTTACTGGAATTTCAGGGTCATATATATCCTTCAGAGCAGCCTTTACATTCCGTGCCAACGGGTGTGAGTCTTCAATCTCGAGCTCTGGAGGCTCAGCCATCTCATCATAATGGTCCTCCCCAATGGCATTTTTCACCATCTCTTTATCCGCTACATGTTTCACAATAACATCCTTTTTGCTTTCTCTAGGGCGTTGCAAAGCCGATCAACATCATTTTTATCTGAATAAAGGCCTAGCGAGGCTCTTATTGTAGCATCCACGCCTAAAACTTTCATTAAAGGCATGCAGCAGTGATGACCTGTACGTGTATAAACACCGTCATTATCGAGTATCATTGCGACGTCACTCGCGTGGCAACCAGCAATATTAAAAGATGCAATTGCACAACGCTCAGCCTTGTCAGCATATAACACCAGCCCATCAATTCCCCTCAATCTATGGTTTAAATACCGAAACGTTTCCAATTCATGCTTGAAGATGTCTTCCCTACCTCTATCAGTAATATAGTCTATGGCTGCCCCCAGACCTATCACCTCTATAATAGCCGGAGTTCCCGCTTCAAATCTTTCAACCCCATCTTTAAATGATGTGCGCTCGAAACTTACCTCATCAATCATATCTCCACCACCTTGATACGGGGGCATAGTCATGAGTACATCCTCTTTGATCCACGCCACCCCCACACCCGTTGGCCCATAAAGCTTATGCCCTGTGAAAACAACAAAGTCAGCCCCTAATTCACGTACGTGGATAAGCCTGTGGATAACTCCTTGTGTAGCATCTATTAGGACTTTTATGTCTGGATTATATTTCTTAGCTATTTCAGTAATTTGATGTGATGGATTAACCACTCCTGTCGCATTACTTATATCCACAAAACTAACCAATTTAACTTGTGGAGTAAGAAGAGCTTCGTACGCACCCAAATCAAGCTCCAAATCAGCATTTACCGGGATAGTTTTTATCTTAAAACCAAGCCTTTTTTGAAGGATTTGCCATGGAACTATGTTTGCGTGATGCTCCATTTCGGTCAATATAATTTCATCTTCAGAAGTTAAATTGTCAGCTCCCCAGCTACTCGCTATTAGGTTGATTGACTCAGTAGCATTCTTGGTAAATATAACCTCATTTACGGCGCCTCCTATAAACGATGCAACCTTGGCACGGGTTCCCTCGTAAAGACGAGTAGTTTCCTGCGACCATGTATATAGTCCGCGATGTATATTGGCATAATGTGTACGTTGTGTTTGTGTCATTAAATCAATAACACAAGATGGTTTTTGTGATGAACTGGCACTATCCAGATATGTTACGACACGGCCCCCTTGATTATGACTAAGGGAAGGAAAGTCATGTTTATACTCATTCATATCATTAGAATTTTTAGCAGCTAATTTTGCCATAATTGACTAACCGGCGTCAGAATTTATATCGGCAAGGAAAGAATCCAGATTTGCCTCGTAAGCGTTAAGAATATTTTCGTCGCTGATATTTTCTATCACATCTTCAATAAACGCTCTTAGTAAAAGTGCACGTGCCTGATTATCATTTAGTCCTCGGGAGCGCAGATAAAAAAGGCTTTGCTCATCTAGCTCTCCGCATGTTGCGCCGTGAGCGCATTGCACATCGTCAGCATATATTTCAAGCTCGGGTTTAGCGTCAATTTCAGCGGTTCGTGACAACAATACCGATTTACACAACTGACGGGCATCTGTTTTTTGGGCATCCTTTTCTACAAAAGTTTTGCCCTGAAAGACTACGCGCCCTTTATCGGCAGCTATATTTTTTACCGTTTGGGTGGAATGCGTATCTTCAGCATCATGCCGAACATAAAAAGTGCTATCCTGATGATTATTATTTTTCAATAAATTCAATGCTGTAAGGTGGCTTTCTGCGCGCCGGCCTTTAAGGCGTATGCTCACACTGTTGCGCCCAATTTTGCCGCCTTTATTCAACCAGAAAGCCCTATATAAACCATCTTCCTGAACACCGACATTAATATGTGATGTTAGAACGCTGCCGGTTTCCTGTTTGCTTTTAACATAGTGAGTCAGCTTTCCATTTGCCTCAACCTCAATAGTAACAAAGCTGTTGAGCCATGAGTTATCAGGACAGTCAAGTTCCTCAATTAATGTAGCCTCTACCCCGTTTTTTACTTTTAAGACAACACGCGGAGAATTCAGGCTGTTTTCATATGTGTTGTGTGTAAGGATATAACGGCCATTTTCGCTGATCTCATGGTTAATTACTGCGCAATCGGATAAAGACCGGCTCAAATCAAGCAGCGAATTACCGTCACTGCCCTCTTTTAGAGGTACCACCACATCTTCTTTGGAGGCATTTTGAACTGCCCCCTCTTCTATAGCCTCACCGTTATCTGCACATAAAAGTGACTTAGGGGATTGTAAATTAAAGCTTTTTTTTGAGATCGCCTTTCCCAGATCAGTATACTTCCAATACTCATCTTTTTTTCCAGGCAAGCCTTGCGCCAGAAACTTGGAGAAGCTCTCTTTCATGCTTAAATCAGTCGTTTGGTTACCATTTTCTTGAAGGTAAGCAGCATGAATATCGGAAATCGTATCAATAAACGATCCGGTATCAAGCTCTTCTGTTTTATCAGCACCGATTACACTCATGCTGCATCCTCGATGAATTCCGCGTACCCTTTATTTTCAAGCTCCAGAGCCAGTTCAGGGCCTCCTGTACGTACTATTTTACCGCCTGATAGCACATGCACTATATCGGGTTTTATGTAGTCCAGAAGACGTTGATAATGCGTGATAATCAAAAAGGATCTGTCTTCGGCTCGCAGGGCATTTACACCATCAGAGACAGCTTTAAGCGCATCAATATCAAGCCCACTGTCTGTTTCATCCATGATGGCTAATTTAGGCTCTAGCATAGCCATCTGGAAAACTTCATTACGTTTTTTTTCACCGCCGGAAAATCCTGTATTCACAGAGCGTTTCAGCATATCATCGCTGATCCCGAGACTTTGTTGCTTTTTCTTGATAAGTTTTAGCATATCCAACGAGTTAAGCTCATCTTGCCCTCTTGCTTTTCTAAGCGCGTTAACAGCCACTTTAAGAAAAGTGGTCATGTTTACTCCGGGTATTTCTACCGGGTATTGATAGGCTAGAAAAAGCCCTAAAGCCGCGCGCTCTTCTGGCTCCAATGATAAAATATCGACGCCGTCCAATTCAGCAGATCCTGACACTACCTCATAGCCGGGCTTTCCCGCCAAAACATATGAAAGAGTTGACTTTCCGGCCCCATTAGGCCCCATTACGGCATGAACCTCACCAGATTTAATATCTAGGCTCAAGCCATTCAGAATGATCTTTCCATCAACTTCTACAGCTAAATCTTTTATTGATAACAACATGTTAATATACCTATCCTACACTACCTTCTAAACTAATTCCCACAAGCTTTTGTGCTTCAACCGCAAATTCCATTGGCAAATGCTGCATTACATCCCTGCAAAAGCCATTTACGATTAGAGCCAAAGCATCCTCTTCACTAATCCCGCGCTGCTGACAGTAAAAAAGCTGATCATCACTTATTTTCGATGTCGTTGCCTCGTGCTCAAGATTTGCCCCAGGGTTTTTACATTCAATATAAGGAACTGTATGCGCCCCACAATTATTTCCTATCAACAAAGAGTCACACTGCGTGAAGTTTCGGGCGTTTTCAGCGCCGGGCAAAATCTTGACCTGCCCCCTATATGTACTGTCCGAGTTACCGGCAGATATACCTTTGGCAATAATACGCGAGCGTGTGTTTTTCCCGATATGGATCATCTTTGTCCCTGTATCCGCCTGCTGATAATTATTTGTGATGGCCACTGAATAAAATTCGCCTTGGGAGTTCTCGCCCTTGAGCACACATGAAGGATACTTCCAGGTTACCGCTGAACCAGTTTCAACCTGCGTCCAGGATATCTTGGAGTTTTTCCCCTCACATAAGCCTCTTTTGGTAACAAAATTATATATGCCACCCTTCCCGTTTTCATCGCCGGGAAACCAGTTTTGAACTGTTGAATATTTGATTTCGGCATCATCGTGGGTAATAAGTTCTACGACAGCGGCATGCAACTGACGCTCATCTCTCATGGGCGCAGTACATCCCTCAAGGTAGGATACATAAGAGCCCTTATCCGCAATAATAAGCGTACGTTCAAACTGACCGGTATTCAGCTCATTAATGCGGAAATAGGTAGATAGCTCCATAGGGCAGCGTACGCCCTCTGGTATGTATACAAATGACCCATCTGTAAACACCGCTGAATTTAAGCAAGCGTGCTTGTTATCATGGTACGGCACGACCGATCCCATATATTTCTTAACGAGATCAGGGTAATCCGCGATCGCATCTGAAATAGAACAGAATATTATGCCTTCTTTTTTAAGTTTGTCTTTAAAGGTTGTCGCGACCGATACGGAGTCAAACACTGCGTCAACGGCAACTCCGGCCAGCATCTCTTGCTCCCTTAGAGGAATACCGAGCTTCTCATAGGTTTCAAGGAGCTTGGGATCAACCTCATCCAGTGAGTTAGGCCTGTCCGTCATTTTAGGTGCGGCATAATAGTACGCATCCTGATAATCAATTTTAGGAAAGTTTACCTTCGACCAGTCCGGCTCAGGCATAGTTAACCAATGCCTGAATGCTTTAAGGCGGTATTCTAACATCCATTCAGGTTCATTTTTCTTGGCAGAAATGAAACGCACTATATCTTCATTCAAACCTTTAGGCGCTTTTTCTGACTCAATATCCGTAACAAAGCCAGCTTCATACTTCTCAAGCGACTTTACGGTTTCTATCGTATTTGCATCAATCCGGCTCATGCCAAATCCTTTAAACTAATCTCTTCCAAAGCCGACTTTACGGCCCCATTAATTTTTCCCCACCGGCCACTTAAATGGCAGCTACCTTCCAGAATACAGCTTCCCGTATGCGGGGTGGCGCATTGTGTAAGCTGTATTGGTCCTTCTATCGCCTCAATAACACGGGCAGCACTTATATCGCACGCATTTCCGGCAAGCTTATACCCACCATTGCTACCGCGCACAGAACTCACTATATTTTGTTTTACTAGAGCCTTCATCAACTTTGCAACTGTAGGCTCAGGTATAGCAGTTTTTTGTGATAAACCACGCGCTGTTTGAAGCTCCTTCTCCGCAGCAAGCCGGGAGAGAAGAACAAGTGAATAATCTGTAAGTTTCGATAGCTTCATAATTAAATAGTACCAATTTCGTCCGGTATATAAGCTTATATAGCTTGAAAAGCAAGGATTTTCTATTCAAAAATTAATCTTTTATCAAGCTACGTTTGATATTATTTCAGTATGACTAAAGAACTTTTTAAAATCGCCGCAGAAGACCTTACGCTTCCAAAGCTTGATGTAAGTGGGATCAAGGGTGTAACCCCACTAGAAGGCCCCAGTTACCAGTAATTTCGCCTAGCGGGTAGCCAGAAACTTTAACTCCGGGTTTTTCTGCTGAGCATCATCAAGATGCCATGCATTACGTGCCAAGAAGACCGGATCTTCATCATGGTCACTCGCAATTGCAGACCTGTTACTATCCGTAAATGTTTTTATTTTCTTAGGATCCCCCTCTATCCACCTCGCTGTATATAGATGAGCCTGCTCAAAGTGCACAGGGATATTATATTCTGTACGTATACGGTCAGCCAGCACCTCAAATTGCAAAGGCCCTACAACCCCTACAACCCAGTGAGAATCCATCAAAGGTTTGAAAACTCTTGCTACGCCCTCCTCGGCCAGCTGCTGAAGAGCAGCGCCAAGATGTTTCGCCTTCATGGGGTCATCAGGCATAACACGTTGCATAAATTCAGGTGCGAACGACGGTATACCAGTGAATGTCAGCTTTTCTCCCTCGGTCAAAACATCGCCAATACGCAAGTTACCATGGTTAGGAAGACCTATAATATCACCCGGGTAAGCCTCTTCCGCCATTTCCCTGTCTTGAGCCAGGAAAAGCTGTGGTGAGTGCATGGTCAGCATTTTATCCGTACGTGTATGTTTTAACTTCATCCCGCGCTTAAAAACACCACTACAAATTCGTGTAAAGGCTATTCTGTCTCTGTGTTTGGGGTCCATATTAGCCTGAATTTTAAACACAAAACCTGTAACCTTTTTTTCATCCGGCTCTATTTCGCGTTCCTCGGTTTTCTGAGCTCTGGGGCTTGGTGCAAAGCTCTTTAATCCGTTTAGAAGTTCACGTACGCCAAAATTATTAATGGCACTTCCAAAATAGACCGGCGTCAAATGACCTTCCAGATAAGACTTACGGTCGAAGTCAGGACATAACTCTCTTACCATTTCCGCATTTTCGCGTAATTGCTCAAGCTGCTCCGCAGGCAAATGTTTCTCAAGTTTTGGATCATCGAGACCGGAGCAGTCAATACCTTCAGTCAATTTGTCGCCTTTTCCACGATCAAACAATATAAGGTCATCGTTGAACAGGTCGTAACAGCCTTTAAAGTCACGCCCCATACCAATGGGCCAGCTTGCCGGAACGACTTCTAAAGCCAGTTTTTGCTCAATTTCATCCATAAGCGTGAAAACATCCTGACCATCACGGTCCATTTTATTAACAAATGTAATGATTGGAATGTTTCTAAGCCTACATACCTCAAAAAGTTTTAAGGTCTGTGCCTCAATACCTTTCGCGGAATCTAGGACCATGATCGCGCTATCCACTGCAGTCAGCGTTCTGTATGTATCTTCACTAAAGTCTTCGTGTCCGGGCGTATCAAGAAGGTTGAAGGTAATATCATCATACTCAAACGTCATGACAGATGACGCAACGGAAATACCGCGTTCCTGCTCGACCTTCATCCAGTCTGAGCGCGCACGACGCCTGTCCCCCTTGGCCTTCACTTCACCAGCCAATTGGATGGCACCACCGAAAAGTAGCAGCTTTTCAGTCAGTGTCGTTTTACCAGCATCAGGGTGTGAGATGATGGCAAAAGTTCTTCTCTTTTTAATTACGTTCTCAAGCGTCATTTTATGCCTTTTTAATCAAGTATTGTGTATAGGGCTAATATAACTGCACAGAAATTGCCAAGAAAAAAACCAATATAGGCTAATTTTAACCAGAAAAGTTTTGGTAGCAATATTCGCCTGCTTATATCATGCAGATCCTTAATAGCTTCCTCTGAAAACTTCGCAGGTTCATTAAAGATAGGCTGAAAGGCCTCAAGGTATTCTTTTTCTGACATGCGCCCAATATCACCGAAATGCAACATGTTTCGTGTGCCGTCAGGTTTATGCCCCCTTCTTCGTTTGGGATATATCGAAAAAATAGACATCAGAATCGAATAAATGGCAGTGCATATGGCCAGTATAGCTACTTTTTCCAATTCGTGACGTGAAAGAGCTGAAAAGGCAATGGGGACTATAATAGAGTTAAGAAGGATAAGCACTTGGGCCTTCTGGTCAGCCGTGCCGATTAGGTTATAAAGACGCTGGGTTGTGGAAGCAAGCAGTGTCGCCCTAAAA
>NZNU01000042.1 GCA_002695035.1 Micavibrio sp.
CATCAAGCAGGGCTTTAATCTGGTCTATAATCTCATTTTCTTCCGAAGAGCGCTCTTTTTGAGGGCCTGCCGCTTTTTCTTTCAAGCGTTTGTAATCATCACTAACGATTGGTCCGTTTGTTGTGAGGTGCTGCATCACGCCTGTCATGACAAGAGGCTTTAATACATTCCAATCCCAGTCATCTTCCTTGGTGACCGACACATAATCCTTGGCGAGAAAAACCTGCTTAACGCCAGTGACAGTCATTAATCTCATGGCAAGGGGTGAATATTTTTCAGCCTCTTCAAGTGAAGTGACTTCCAGTGTTCCGTCCTCCATCACTTGCCTGTCGGGCAAAAATTTGAGGACATCAGGATTGGGCGTGCTTTCAGTTTCTATAAACATAGGAACTGATTTAGGGTATTACACAGGGTAAATCAAGCCTCTAATATCTATGTGTATAGCGGTTGGTCGGGTCACGTATAATGATGATAGGGCCTGTATCCATATCATTATTTTCACCCTCTACAAGCTCATGGTAGACCTGATTAAAGGACACTGTGCGCATGATGCTTTTAAAGGCAGGAAGATAGCTATTAAATGCCTCGCTTTTTGAAGAGCAGTCAAAGATAAATACGTTTTCGCCATAAAGACCTGCTGCTGCAAAGGAGGTTTTGTACAGGTTCTTCATAGGGTAATTGGTCACATATGACGCCGTTACAATAGAGGCAAAAGCCTCTCCCAGTCCTGCCCCATCCGTCATTGAGTAGATAAGAATATCATCATAAGAGGCCAGATAATTGTTCCAGAATTCCTCTGAGTAAGCTTCACGTTGAATGGCGGCACGGAAGCGCTGGGGGTAAACAAGCCAACGGCGGTCTTCTCTGGCGCGGATTCGACACATCGCAGCATCATCGCCCGGCGCCATTATTGTTACCACATCATCCGGAGTATAGTTACTGACTTGACGCCAACTGTCCGGATAAGAAAATGATACGCCTGTCTCGGCATCTTCCCACACGAAATAATCAGCACGCGCCGGAAGAGAGATCAATAGAGCAACAATAAATAAAACCGTATATTTCATGCTTTGAAGTATGCTGTTTTTAAGCTGAAAGTTCAATTATATTATTCGGCGGAAGGGGAAAGACCGATTTTGGCTTTCATAGCCTTGTCTGTTTCTTCTCGCCATTCAACACCAATGCGGTCGATTTTCTCATCAGAAATACGATATCCTTCTACAGCATCTTTCAAATCAGCATTTATATCCACACATGTATGATAATTTGATCTTACAGGATATAGAAATCCTACAGACCCAAAAGCCATAGTCCAGTCACCCTGTTCTTCTGTTCCGTGGGTTTCAGGATTATTGATCATTTGCCTTAATCTTGTTTCAGCAATTTCTGACAATCTTGCAGAGTGATCTGCACCTAAATTATCAGCTAGATCATTGTAATCTGTGGTTTCAGTGTTAATATTCAAACACATCATTTCCTGACCATCTACTCCGCCTGGAATGGAAGCTACAACAACACTCGCAAAAATACCGGCAACAGCCAGTCTTCCCTTATATTCATCAACAAACGCTCTTACAGAATTTGACATTTTCCGCCCCTCTCATCAAAAAATTATTATAAGGATTATGGATAAACACTAAAGCGTAATATGTCAACAAACTACTTCCAAAAACCCATAATGTCTATAGTTTTATCAAGTATAGGCTGGGCAATTGCATTGGCCTTTTCACCACCCTTTGTCAGGATTTTATCTATTTCCTCAGGATGGGCAAGCAACTCGGACATACGATTTGTAATGGGTTCAAGATGCGCAACAGCAACATCCACCAAAGCCGGTTTAAATTCCGAGAATTGCTTGCCTGCAAATTCCTTTAAAACATCAGCCTTGGCCTTTCCTGATAATGCCGCGTAAATCGTCACGAGGTTATCAGCTTCCGGACGGGATGAAAGGCCCTCAATTTTTTCAGGTAAAGGATCAGGGTCTGTCTTGGCTTTGCGGATTTTCTTGGCAATCGTATCAGCATCATCTGTCAGGTTAATACGCGATAAATCAGATGGTGCAGATTTACTCATTTTCGCCGTGCCGTCTTTCAAAGACATCACACGTGTTGCCTCGCCTATTATGAAAGGCTCAGGTTGCACGAAATGCTCTTTCCCATAGCGATGATTGAAGGTCGAGGCAATATCGCGGGCAAGTTCAAGGTGTTGTTTCTGGTCATCCCCTACTGGCACATGCGTTGCGTTATAGGTCAGAATATCAGCAGCCATCAAAACCGGATAAGCATAAAGTCCTAGCCCCGCTTTTTCCGAATTTTTGCCGGCCTTGTCCTTGAACTGTGTCATACGGTTTAGCTTGCCGATTTGGGTCATGGTCGCCAGCAGCCACATAAGTTGTGAATGCGCGGGCACAGAACTTTGCGCGAAAATAACAGATTTTTCAGGATCAATTCCGCCTGCTATATAGGCTGCGGCAATTTCGCGCGTGGACTGCGCAAGTTTATCTGCATCATAGGGCTGCGTAATCGCATGCAAATCAACCACACAATAAAGGCATTCCGCGCCCTCGTCTTGTAAATCCACCCAGTTTTTTAAAGCGCCCAGATAATTTCCTAAATGCAGATTATTGGTCGGCTGCATGCCGGAAAGGATACGTTTTTGAGTCATATCTTTTTCTTTCTTATAAAATATTTTTTGAAGTCAGACAGTTTTAAAACACCGCTTAAAATAACGGCGACAGCGTAAGATATCAGGCCAGAGGCCACCAGAGCTGTAAGGGATATGATTTTGGTAAATACATCTTCGCTGCCCATATACGGTTTTAAAAACTGATCCACTATAAAAAGAACTACACCCATAAAGCAAGTTGATAGAGTAATTTTGACTACATTTGCCTTAAAGCGTTTGTCAAATTTTGCGTGGGCTGTTTCTTTCAGCCTTATTTTTAAAAGTGTCACTTGAACCCAGCCGACCATACCTGTTGCTAATGCAATCCCCACAACGCCTATAAAACGTGACAGAGTAAAGGCCAGAGCAATGTTTAGAAGTGTTGTGAAAATCGATATTTTAACGGGCGATACTGTGTCCTCATTAGCCCAGAAAGCCGTCGAAAAAACTTTTACGGCAATATAGGCAGGAAGCCCTAAAGCATAGGACATCAAAACCAGCGCGACTATTTCTGTGTCAGTTGCTGTAAATTCACCTCTTTCGAATAAAACCGTTATAAGACTATGCGGTACGATGGCCAGTGCTGCCGCTGCGGGTAACGCCAGAAGAAAACAATATTCAAGTGAGCGGTTAAAAAGGTCATTCGATTCCTCCTGCTGTCCACTGGCAAGCGAACGTGAGAGCATAGGAAGAAGCGCCGTTCCGATTGCGATCCCAACAACACCAAGCGGTAACTGATTTAGTCGGTCCGCGTAATAAAGATAGGAAATCGCACCAGTTTGCAAAAGTGAGGCGATTATCATATCAGCAAATAAATTTATGTGCATGACCCCTGCCCCAAGGACGCCCGGGCCCATAAGTTTAAAAAGCCTTTTTATGCGCGGTGTAAATTCGGGGATTTTAAAGCGTATATGGATTTTATGCCGCCTCACATAAAACCACATGAAGGCGAGCTGGATAACACCAGAAATTGATATCCCCCAGGCCATGGCATGACCTGCCGTTGGTAGGTGGGGCGTTGCGAAGAGCAGCGCAGCAACAATAACCAGATTAAATATTACAGGAGCTGCCGCAAAAGGAGCAAAGCGATTATGGGCATTTAATACCCCACCAAAAAGCGCCACCAAAGAAACAAGCAACAAATAAGGAAATGTAATACGAGATAATTCTATAGAAAGCGGAAATCTTTCAGGGTCATTTTTGAAACCAGGTGCAATCAGCTCTATCACCCAAGGCACTGCCATCATAAAGAGAACTGTAAATAAGGAAAGCGCAATAACCATGATAGAAAAAGAATTGGAGGCAAAACGGTCTCCCGCTCCTTCCCCGTCTTCTTCTATGGTTTTGGAGTATATTGGAACAAAAGAAACGCTAAACGCCCCTTCCGCAGTCACCCTCCTGAATAGATTCGGCAACTTTAATGCTACGAAAAAGGCGTCCGATATCGGCCCTGCCCCCAAAAAAGCGGCCGTCAAAACATCGCGTAAGAAACCTGCAATACGGCTGGCAAATGTTAAGCCGCCAACCGTGGCCATTGCTTTCACCAATTTCATAAGTGCAAATCCTTTTCCATCGTGCTATCTCATAGCATGAAGATTGAATAAGAGGAAGATGCATGACCGATAAGAATACAAATCCTGAACGTGAATGGTTTGGTGAGGAAAAAGTTACACCAATCGAAAAAACTCGTAAGGTTCTTGGTGTGTTTGATAATGTTGCAAGTAAATATGACGTTATGAACGACCTTATGTCCGCAGGTGTCCACAGACTCTGGAAAGATCGCCTTATAAGACGGATACGACCAAAAAGAAGTCAAGTATTTTTGGATGTAGCCGGTGGCACAGGCGATATTGCCTTCAGGATAAGAAAAGCCACATCATCTGATACAAAAATAACTGTTTGCGATATCAATTCTTCTATGTTGCAAGTGGGACGGGATCGCGCCATAGACCGTGGTTATCTGCATAATTTTGAATGGGTGACAGGTAATGCTGAGGATCTGCCTTTTGAAGACAATTCTTACGATGTCTATACAATTGCTTTTGGTCTGAGAAACGTAACACATATTGATAAGGCTCTTGCAGAGGCTTACCGCGTTCTGAAACCAGGAGGGCGATTCTTTTGCCTGGAGTTTTCCCATATAGAAGACCCTGCCATGAGCAAACTTTATGACCTTTATTCATATAACATTATTCCAAAAATCGGAAAAATGGTTGCCGGGGATGAAGCTAGCTATCAATATCTGGTCGAAAGTATCCGCAAATTCCCAAAACCTGCCGCGCTTGAAAAACGCATGCGTAATGCCGGTTTCGGCAAAACCCACAGCCTGCCTATGAGTTTGGGCATTGTTTGCATCCATGAAGGATGGAAAATTTAGTGGTTATGAAAAAAGGCCTTGCATTATGGTAAGGAATTAGGTCATACATATAGAGCTTTACAAATCCTGCGCCACAGGATAAAAGAAGCAAAATATTTGTAATAACAGTTCTTTAAGGAGACAAAAATGAATAAAACTACACTTACAGCTATTGCCGCTGCTGTTATCGTTGCGATTGCAGCCGTTGGATTTTTGAGCAGTGACAACACAGGCACAACAATGAATGATGTGACACCTGCTGCCGGCGAAATGGGCACACAGCTTGACACAACAACACAAGGCATGACTGAGACATATGATAACACAGTCACAACAATCAATGCCGAAGAAAACATGGATCAAGCTGCTGAAAATACAGAAGAAGCTATGGATGAAGCTGCTGAAAATACAGAAGAAGCAATGGATGACATGAGCGAAACAGAAGCAGCACAAGAAGCTGACCAAGCTGTTGACGAAGCTGAAGAAGCAATGGACGAAGCCGCTGAAAACGCACAAGACGTTGCTGAAGACGAAGATAATGTCATGGATGACATGGCTGACGACATGGAAAAAGCTGCTGAAGACATGGGCATTGGCGAAACTGAGCCAGAAGACCACATGTAATCAAAGCTTTAAGGATAAGCGGGTAAATTGATTCGCTTTTCTCTTAAAAACTGATTTATAGTACGGCCTTGGATATTAGTTCAGGGCCGTATTTTTTTGGGAAAAGATATGTTGAAAAACAAATCGATATTATTGGTTATAACGGGTGGCATTGCTGCCTATAAATCCCTTGACCTTATTCGGCAATACCGGAAAGCAGGCGCCGCTGTCAAAGCCATCATAACCAAAGGCGGGGAACAATTTGTTACCCCATTAAGTGTCTCAGCCCTTTGCGAAAATCAGGCTTATACGGATTTATGGTCTCTGAAAGATGAAGTAGAAATGGGGCACATTCGTCTGTCGCGAGAGGCAGACCTTATCGTAGTAGCTCCAGCCAGTGCCGATTTTACAGCCAAGTTGGCGCAGGGTCGCGCAGATGATTTGGCCTCAACATGCCTTTTAGCTTCTGATAAAGATATTCTTCTGGCCCCTGCCATGAACCATAAAATGTGGGAAAATCCTGCTACCCAGAAAAATATCACCACCTTACAAAAACGAGGGGTAAACATCATCGGCCCGGAAAACGGGGAGATGGCTTGCGGGGAAACCGGCCTCGGCCGTATGAGCGAGCCGGACACGATTTTTGAAGAAACCGCGAGTTACTTCAGAGACAGACAAAGGCTTACAGGGTTAAAAGTTGTTGTAACCAGCGGCCCGACACATGAGCCAATTGATCCTGTGCGCTACATCTCTAATCAATCATCCGGCAAACAAGGCCACGCCATTGCCGAAATTTTGTCTAAATGGGGTGCAGAAGTACACCTTGTTTCAGGACCGGTCTCCCTACCCCCTCCTGCAGAGGTTCAATATTATCCGGTGATAACCGCAAATGATATGCTAAATCAGGTAAAAGCCTTGATGACGGCAGATATTTTTATCGGCGTGGCGGCAGTTGCCGATTGGCGAGTCAAAACGCCATCAGACACCAAACTTAAAAAAGCAGCCAATGCCGCTCCCCCAAGATTAGAAATGTCTGAAAACACGGATATTCTGAAATATGTGTCATCCGCCCAGAATAGGCCGGCACTTGTTATAGGTTTTGCCGCTGAGACCGGAAATCTTATGGACAAGGCCAAAGCTAAATTAAAGTCAAAAGGCTGTGACTGGCTTCTTGCCAATGATGTTACACACACGAATAATATTTTTGGTTCCGACGAGAATCATGTAAACCTTATTAAATCAGAAAAAAATAACGAATTTTCATGTGAAGAATGGCCGCGGCTTTCTAAAAAAGAAGTGGCTCTGAGATTAGCGCATGAAATTGCAAACAAGTTCAAAAGATGTGAAAGAGAAGGAAAAGATGACAAAAACCTCAACCTCATTTCAACCAAATAGTGATAACGTTTTTACGAAGGCAACTGTTGCGGTAAAACGTCTTGAGAACGGTAAATCTCTTCCCCTCCCCAAATATGCGACAGAGGCTTCTGCAGGTATGGATTTACAAGCAGCAATTGATGAAGCCGTAGAAATTGCACCCGGTGAGCGTCTGATGGTACCCACCGGAATCGCAATCGCCCTCCCGGATGGGTATGAGGCCCAAATCCGTCCGCGCTCAGGTCTTGCCGTCAAAAACGGGGTTACGGTTTTGAATACACCGGGCACAATCGATGCTGATTACCGGGGGGAAATAAAAGTTATTCTTATAAACCATTCCCAAGATAGCTTCACGATAGATCGCGGGATGCGCATCGCACAGATGGTTGTTGCCCCTTACACACAGGCCCATCTGATTGAGGCAGATGATCTGGAAAACACCACCCGCGGAACTGGCGGATTCGGCTCTACGGGAACAGAATAAGGTTTTTTAGACGCTATGACTGCCAGTGCAGCCCAGTTAAAAACCGCAGAAGATTTCATGGAGGACGGCCACACACCGATGATGGCCCAATATCATGAGTTAAAACAGAATTATCCGGACACTCTTCTCTTCTATCGCATGGGGGATTTTTACGAGCTGTTTTTCGATGATGCTGAAAAAGCAGCGTCTATTCTGGATATCACCCTTACTCAACGCGGCAAAAATCAGGGCGAAAAAATTCCGATGTGCGGTGTGCCTTATCACTCACATGACCCCTATCTTGCAAAGTTGATAAAGGCAGGTTTAAAAGTTGCTATTTGCGAGCAGACAGAAACACCTGCCGAGGCCAAGAAACGAGGTGGCAGCAAGGCTCTCGTTCAGCGTGATGTCGTGCGCGTTGTCACAGCCGGCACATTGACAGAGGACCATCTTCTTGAGGCATCAAAAAGCAATTATCTTGCGGTTATATCCCATATCGGCGGCCAATACGGATTGTCATGGCTGGATATATCAACGGGTGCATTTTTCGTTCAGCCCGTGTCTGAAGACGAGATTGCTTCGTCGCTGGCCCGTATAGCACCCAGCGAAATCATTTACCCAGACAGTCTTGATAATGCCTTTCTTACAAATTTGGATAGCAGTCTATGCGATAAAACCCCAATGCCGAAAAGCCTTTTTGACAGTGACAATGCCAGACTGCGTCTTGAGCGGGTTTTTGGAGTGGGCACGCTTGATGGGTTTGGCGCTTTTTCACGCGCTGAAATTGCCGCGTCGGGCGCTTTGATAGATTATCTGGAGCGCACACAAAAAGGTAGCTTGCCCTTTCTAAACCCTTTGGAACGCCTGGAAGCTAGCGCTGTAATGTCAATTGATGCAGCGACACGAAAAAATCTTGAGCTAGCATCCACATTAAGTGGAGAGCGCAAAGGATCCCTGTTATGGGCAATCGACCGTACAATCACACCTGCAGGTGCCAGAAACTTACAAAACAGGCTTATGGCACCTCTGAGAAACACTACAGCTATTGAACAACGCCTTGATGAGGTTGAGGCCCTGATAACAAAACCATCTCTTAGAGAAAAATTAAAAACCCTGTTAAAAGCAACGCCTGATATTGAACGAGCCTTAAGCCGCTTATGCGTTGCCCGAGGTACGCCGCGAGACATGTGCGCTTTGTCGGCTGGATTGAATGCCGCCCAGGAAATACATGCAATTCTGTCAGTGGAGATGAAAAACTCTGCGGCGATGAAATTTATATTAGAAACGATACGAACCGGAACAGATCTTAACGCATTACAGGATATTCTGAACAAAGCCTTATCAGAGAGCCCCCCTGCCCTGTCGCGCGAAGGCAATTTCATTACCAAGGGGTATCATACAAAGCTTGATGAGCTTCGTTTGCTTAAAACAGAAAGCAAGCAGTTGATTGCCAAATTACAAGCGAAATATAGTGAAATGACAGGCATTGACCGGCTTAAAATTTCTCATAACAATATCCTTGGCTATTATATTGATGTCCCGGCTAAAAAAGCCGATGATCTTATCGTAACAGCAAAATCAGACAGTCATGATAACCCATTTGTCCACCGCCAGACACTCGCCAATTCTGTAAGGTTTACCACGGCAGAGCTCTCAGAACTGGAGCGCGATATTTCCTCAGCAGCGGAAAAAGCTATTGCCATCGAGTTAGAGATTTTTGAACAGCTTCGCGAAAAAATAGTGGTCCTTGCCACAGATTTTGCACGTATAGCCCAGGGAATAGCCAATCTTGATGTTGCCTATTCATTCGCGCAGCTCGCAACAGAAAAAAACTATAGCCGACCTAATCTCACCAGCGGTCAGGAATTTGATATTATTGAAGGCCGGCATCCTGTCGTCGAACGCGCGCTTCATGATGCTGGCGACAAAAATTTTGTGCCTAATAACTGCAACCTTGATAGAGCCCAATATTTATGGCTTCTCACCGGTCCGAACATGGCCGGTAAATCAACCTTTTTACGCCAGAATGCACTGATTGCGATATTGGCACAAATGGGTGGTTATGTTCCGGCTGAGCGCGCAACTATTGGATTAATCGACAAAGTATTTAGCCGTGTCGGCGCAGCAGATGATCTGGCTCGCGGACGCTCTACCTTTATGGTTGAAATGGTGGAGACGGCCACAATTCTAAATCAGGCCACCGAAAATTCACTTGTTATCCTTGATGAGATTGGACGCGGAACGGCCACTTATGATGGTTTATCTATTGCCTGGGCCTGCGTTGAGCATTTGCATGAGGCCTTAAAATGCCGTGGTCTTTTCGCAACACATTATCATGAGCTGACCGCCCTGACCGATACGCTTAAATCTTTATCCTGCCATGCCATGGCTGTAAAAGAATGGAAAGGTGATATTGTTTTCCTTCATAAGGTCAAGTCTGGTGCTGCCGATAAATCATACGGGATACATGTGGCCCAACTTGCCGGACTTCCCGAGCACGTCACCCAGCGCGCAAAAATGGTTTTAAATTCATTAGAGAGCAGCGCACATAAAACAAAACCGTCTGCTATTGCGAAAGATCTGCCGCTATTCCGCGAAAGCGTCGCCGGACAACAAATAGAAAAAAGCCCTGTACTCGAAGAACTTGAATCTCTTGATCCTGACCGCATTTCTCCCAGAGACGCCCTCGATTTACTATACAAGTTGAAAGCATTACACAAAAAATAAGTTCCGTGCTATTAATACCCTAATAACATACTGCGTGTATAATTGTTTACATAAGACGGCAGAGGGGTGTTATTCTTATGATGGATCAAATCACTATTTTCAAAAGCCTTTTGGAAAATATTGGCTTGATAACAACCCTGTTCGTTACCTTCATTTTGGTTAGCAACTGGAACGGAAAACTTCCCCTTATATATTGGCAGGTTACGCTTGGAGTAGTTTTTGGCGTCGCTACTATTATTGCCATGTTTATGGGACTGGAGCTGGCACCGGGTGTGTTATGTGATTTGCGTGTCCCTATACTTGGTCTGGCCGGTATTTTTGCCGGCCCTGTGGGTGCAGCAGTCGCTGCAACCCTGCCTATCATTGTTCGGCCCTTTATGGGTGGTGCCGGTATTGAAGCGGGGATTGCGGCAATCATTGTTGTTACCACAATTGGTGCTCTTTATGGTCATTACCTGAAGAAAAACAATTTAGAGATGACAGTTTGCCGCTTAGTCATCTTCTCCTTTGCTATTACCCCGATAGGGTTATCATTCGTGCTTCTTGTTCCTAATCAGGAGGGGCTTAGGGAGGTTTTCTTTCATTACTTCCCAATTTTACTTTTTTGCGGAACCTTATGCTGCTTTCTTCTTGGGGGGTTATTTATTCTCCATACGCGACAACTCAAGGCTTACGAAAATCTGCTCTTAAGCGAGAAAAGGGCTGAAAACGCAACTAAAGCCAAATCCGAATTTCTGGCTACGGTAACTCATGAATTAAGGACTCCCCTATTCGGTATAATCGGCTATGCTGAACTGCTTGAAAATAGTAAACTCAACAGCTATCAAGCAAGATATCTAAAAAATATCCAACAAAGTGGCCAAATACTTTCCCAACTGATTAATGACCTTCTGGATTTTGAAAAATTACTCTCCGGAAAAGCCGAACTAAAAACGGAAGCGCTAAATTTGCAGGAAACTATAGCCCCGGCACTCAATTCTTTGCAGATACAGGCTGAGCTTAAGAACCTTGCTTTGAACATCTATTATGACCGTGAAATGCCGATCTGTGTAATTGCAAACGCACGCTCTCTAAACCAGATCCTTTTTAATATTATAGGCAATGCGATAAAATTTACCGAAACCGGGCATATCTCACTCACAGTTAAGCCGAATGAACATCAAGACAGTTCAAATGGTTTTAAAGTCGATTTCATCATCCGCGACACAGGGATAGGCATCGAGCCTTCAAAATTCGAACGCATTTTCGAGTCTTTCACACAAGAAACCCCGGAAACTGCTATTTCTTATGGCGGCACAGGCCTTGGTCTTTCCATCTGCAGGCAACTTGTAAAAACCATGGGCGGAAGCATCAATGTTGAAAGTGAAAAGGACAAAGGGACAACATTTTTTATAACCCTTCCTTTTGAACTCTGTAATTCAAAAGACGTGAGCGCAACCGTTAAAAACCAGAAACAAGCTTTGGAAAATGAAGACTTCTCCAATCATATTCTGGTTGCGGAAGATATACCCATGAATCAGGAGCTTATAAAAGCAATGCTGACTTCACGAGGGTACAAGACAAGTATTGTATCCAACGGAAGGGATGCCGTTGCTTTTCTGGAAAAACACGATGATGTTGATATGGTTTTGCTCGATATACGTATGCCGGTTATGGGGGGGCTCGAAACCGCCTCAGCTATCCGTCAGATGGAAAACTATAAAGATATGCCTGTTCTTGCCCTGACAGCCAACACTTCTACTGAGGAAATTGCTAAATGTTTCGAGGTGGGCATTGATGATTTCCTTCCCAAGCCAGTTCAGACTGTTGAGCTTTATGAAAAGCTGGATCATTTCCTGATAGGAACGTCACAGGAACTCCCCCCCTCTTTTGAAAATCAGATAGAAGATCATTTCGATGAATCCCTCTTCATGCAATATATTTCCTTCCTAGGCGAAGATAAAATGCAGGAAACCTTTCTGGACTTTAAAGAAGATACGACCATGAAGTTAAAGGATGTTGTGGCGTCAGGCTACGACCCTGAGCTGTTTGGTGAACACCTTCATGCGGTGGCCTCTATGGCCGGCAATATAGGTCTTTCCGGCTTTTCAAATTTATGCCGGAATGCACTGTATTCTCTTAGTGAAGATACGGCACACCAACAAAGCAGAAAGCTCTATAGTGAAGTCAAAAAGGAATTTGATATTAGCTGCAAAATCTTTAAGGAGAAGCTGGATAGCATTCAAGATAGTCAGAAAACTTCCCGAAAATTCTAATCAGTTTCTTCTTCTTCCCACATACGGCGAACAACAGCACCCATCATACCACCTGTTTCCTGAACATCCTTTTGGAGATTGAAATACATTTCACGCATTTTCTCCTTTATTTCGGCCTGCTCTTTATCATCAAAAGTCTGGCGGATTTCCTTTATCATCTCATCAGGATCAAGATTTCTAAGGTGGTGCTGCTTTAACCGCGCCATGATTTCCTGTTCCTGTTCATCGAAGTCCCCATCACACCAAACAATGAGTCTGGCATATTCAAAAAAATCGCTCCTGTCCTTACGCACGCTGATATTATCAAAATGCTCTCCAGGCTCGCTTTTTACTTTCATATCCTGTTCAAGTTGCTGCCGCTGGGTCTCAGAGAATTCAAATTTGCTTAGTGTTTCGCGCATGAATTTTTCTTCTTCAGGGGAAATCACATTATCCGCGTGAGCCACAGCAAATATAGCACGCCACATATTGTACCGACTGTCAGTCATAGGAGAAGAAGCTGTTTTTGTCATGTCATATCCTTTTATTGTGCAAACATACTCAAGCATTACAACGCATTATAGACGCTATAACAACTTTTTTATTTTCACTCTATCTTTCACCTTGCCCATATGACAAAAAGAACATATAGTGAACATATGATAAACATAAAAAACACTCTTCCTGTGGCGGCTGACTTAAAATGGCTCTTCCTTGACCTGAACAGCTATTTTGCCAGTGTAGAACAACAAGACAATCCCGCACTGATTGGACGGCCTGTCGCTGTCGTACCAATGATGACAGATGCAACCTGTGCTATTGCGGCATCATATGAGGCCAAGGCATATGGTATAAAAACAGGAACAAAGATTTACGAGGCCAAGGCTAAATGCCCCGATCTCGTCTGTGTTCTGGCACGCCACGATCGTTATGTTTACTATCACCATAAAATTGTCGAAGAAATCGCCCGTCACACCCCGATTAATAAAGTCTGGTCGATTGATGAGCTGTCCAGCCGTCTCCCCCCCAACAAGCGTTCTGTAGAGGCGGCCATAGCGCTTGCCCATAGAATTAAGAAGGGCCTCCGCGAAAATATAGGCCCTGCCATACGCGCTTCAATCGGTCTCGCTCCTAACGGCTTTCTGGCAAAGGTGGCCACTGACATGGAAAAGCCGGACGGACTTGTTATTTTGCACCAGGATCATCTGCCCGGACGTTTGTTCGATTTATCTCTAACGGATTTACCGGGTATAAATACGAATATGGAGCGCCGCCTCTTCAGGGCCGGTATAAGAACTGTCGAGCAGTTCTGGAATGTCTCACCTAAACATGCACGTAAAGTCTGGGGAAGCGTTAGCGGAGAGCGCTTCTGGTATAATTTGCGAGGCGCAGACATTCCGGATCAGAAAACCCAGCGCGGAATGATAGGCCATTCACGTGTGCTTGATCCGGATCTTCGCCCTCCCGACATGGCCCGTCTTGTAGCACGCAGACTGACGAATAAAGCAGCAGCCCGTCTGCGACGTGAAAATTACCACGCAACATCATTTGTCCTTTCTGTCCGCAGCCTCAGTGGTGAAAAATGGGCCAAACAAATTTCTGTGTCTCCTGCCCAGGTTAATTTTATGTTTTTAAAAGCACTGGATGATTTATGGGCAGCCATGATGCTGGAACTTAAACCGGCAAGATTAAAGAAAATATCTGTAACTTACTCAGGGCTTTGCACGACCGATGAAATTACACCGGATTTGTTTGATACAGCCTCCGAAGATTTTCAGGGGCTAAAGAAGAAAAATGAAAAACTTTCTTCCCTGATAGATCAGGTCAACCAAAGATACGGTGCGGAAGCCCTGCAAATAGGATTTTCTCCAAAAACGCAGGCCGGACACGTGGGAACCAAAATAGCCTTTTCCCGTATTCCGGATGTCGCAGAATTTCAGGAATAAAACGCAATAAAATAACGAAACAACCACTTGAAATAGGAAAAATTAGGAATATATTGCGCAATATTGCAATAACTAACAACTCGAGGAAAAAATGACCAAAACAAAATTTTTTGCACTACTTGCTACTGCTGCCGTTATCGGATTTACAGCACCTGCACAGGCACAGCTAAATGTTGGTGCTGACTCTGACACAAGCATAGGTTCTGACATTGGTGTTGATACATCAACAGTGGACAGTGCAGCGGAAATCAACACAGATACAACAGCTGACCTTGATGCCGATGCAAATGACGGCCTTGCTGAAGACGAGGACAACACAGCAGTTGATATGGATTCAAGTGCCCGCGTTGGAACAGACGTAAGAAGCGAAACAGAAGTTATGGATGACGAAGTTTATCCTGACAGCGCCATTGGTGCGAATGCTGACACAGACGCTTCAGTCGGAGCTGACGTTGATGACTCTATAGGTGCCGATGTGGATGCAGGCGTTGATAGCGGTCTTAGCATCGACAACTAATTAATTACCCGTTCAAGACTTATAAAGCCGGTGTTTTGCACCGGCTTTTTTCTATGGGGGAACTTTATACGAAAGTTGATGGTTAGCTTGGTAACACAAGGAAAATATTATGACTATGCTACGCAAATCTTTTACATTTATGGCTGTTGCGGCAGTCTTTTCACTGGGAACAACGACCATTCTGGCGCAAACATCATCAGGATCAGGATCCTCAGGTGGCAGTGCTGCCATGAGCGGAAGCAGTGGCGGTTCGGGAACAAGTGGCTCATCAGATGGTAGCAGCATGAGCGGTGGAATGGACACTAACATGTCTTCTGGAGCAAGAAACACACCAACATTTGCCGCACCTGTAGATCCTGATACCGGATCAATGGATAATCGCAGCACATCAAACACAAGCGACAATAATGTTGCAGCAGAACAAGATGGTAATATTAACCAGCCAATATATGCAGCACCCGTCGACCCGGACTCATCTTCTCAAATCAATGCGGAAGACGATATGGACACATCTGATATGAATTCTTCAGATATGGGTGATGACGATATGGACAATTCGGACGTTGAAAGAGATGGTGCGCCCTTCTATGATTATGAAAGTGACAGCAATCTTAATGCGAACAGACGCGGCAATCCTGATGTTGGTGACCTAGACAACAGATCAATGGTTTATGATCCTGCCGGCAACGAAAATAATTATGATCCAGATGCGGATACATCTATCGGTTCAGAGGTTGACTCAGATGCCTCTGGTAGTACTTCGATCGGTACGGATGTAGAAACTAATCTGGATGGCACCAGTGATATTGGTGTAGATAACTAAAAACAGTCAACAGAGCATATGACCTCGCAAGAGAACATTGCTTTACAAATTTGAATAATATTTCTATTTTTCCCCTGTATCAAAAAAAGTTACAGGGGAATTATTTTGCCAGCTATAACGTATTTTCGTGATCCATTTGCCTTTACGGCGACTTCCGGCCTTGAAAAAACATTACGTCGTGTCTTTAACGAAAGTGTTGACCTTATTCCCTTAAGCCGTGAGCTTATGACTAAGCCGTCTTTATGGACCCCTGAGTTTTCCTTTATGTTTGTAAAGCCCGGTATCACAGGAACGCGCAGCAAATACAACGAACTTTTTACCGATAAAATTTTCCGCTTGGAAAAAGAACATTTGGAAAATGGTGGTGTGCAATGGGCCGAATGTGCCGGTGCTTACCACAGCTTCGAAGATATCAAATGGGAACCTATGCACGGTGAACATCGCGCAAAAATATCGACAACCCCTCATATTAGCGGAGCAGCAATCGGGCCTATATCTGAACTTTACAATATAGCCGCAAAAGAAAAATCACAATATTCTGATATCGTGTTGCCACGTATAGATGTCAGAATGGACAATATATATAAGACCATCACTATTGCCTATGGAAACGGGCCTGCCTTATATCCCGAAGATAAAAATGCACACATCATCGCCCGCTTTTCTGACGTAGAGAATACACCCGCGGCTGTTGTTGAAAAAAACATGGTTAATGGCGGCTTATTGGTCGCCAGCGGTGTTATCCCTCAATACGGGTGGATGAGGCATGGGCAAAATACACCAAAAAGCATGAAGGATTTCATGGATATTTTGAAAGGTCATGAGCTTGATCGTGAATTATTTTCCGATGCTTTGATGGCAAGACTTGCAAAACGAGCTATTGAGAACGGACTCATTTCAGAAGACGCCCTTACAAAACCACTATCAGAGTTTCCTACCTTGGGTATCTTATCTAAAGCTTAAATGATAAGCAGGCCATAGAGCGCCAGACTAAGGGCGATTGCTCCAAGCACCGCAGAATATGCGGTAGGCAGCCCCTCTTTAGTGAAGAACCAGTATTGAACAATATGTATAGGAATTGCAGCCGCTATAAAGAGCCTAGCTGTATACCATATCTGATGCCCCTGCCCGTCAGGTGGAAAAAGTAAAAAGCTTGAAAAAAGCGTCAAAACCATGAGGGTTGTAACAGATTTATACCAGTTATTGGCATAGGCTCCCAGCGCCCCCATACTCCTCATAGATATCCATATAATTGCGGGTATGGAAACCCAGATTGCCACCATAAGCGCCAGATCATAAATCTTTTCGTCAGTTAAAATTCGAAAAAGGAAATCGGCTGTTCCCCCTCGTTTTAGCGCCATACCCAAAACAGATGCAATATAGGTCAGTGATAATATAGGAAGATAACGGTTGATGGTTGCATCAATAAAGCTTAAACGCATTAAATCCTGTCCAGTGCGCTCATCAGGTGTTACAAATCCGTCCCTATCTTCTGTTTCGCCATGCATAGCAGTTACTTTTTGCCTTTAAGCTGACCAAGAATTGCAAAAGGATTGTCTTCCTCATTTTTCTTTGCCTCTGCTTTAATTACACGTGGGCCCTTATCAAAAGGTTTTTTACCTTTTTTACCCTTGGGCGGCTTTTTATTTGAAAAAGATTTCGGCTTTGCTTTCTTATGAATCTGCCCTTTTTTCAACCAGAAATAATCAAGCTCCGGCTTTGCCTGCTCCTGATCTGTTACATCACCAGCTTTTTTACTGTCATTTGTTTTTTTGGCATTGTCCTCTGCTATTGCGGCTGCCTTATCATCTGATGTTTTTTCTGCTTCTGATGTCTGGGTTTTATCTTCCTCAGCCTCAGATTTCTCAACGCTATTTTCTTCCGCTTTTGGCTTGATATGCTTATGTCCCATTGAGCTTAATATGGCATATAAATCATCAATCGAGCATCCTAACCATTCGGCCATTTTATGCTGCGCCTGAAACTTCCCGTCTTTGGCGTTCTCGTAAATCGCATTAATGACACGATCCAGCATATCGATCCGAATAGCGCGCGGACCGAAAACAGGATAGGAAATCGCACGATAGTAATTTCTGTCTATATTTTCACTATCAACGACCACAGAAACGGATCCATCATTTGGTACAGTTGCAGGCAGTTTTTCATCATTCCATAGCGTCCAGAGCATGGCTCTCAAGCGCACGGTTTTAGGTTTGTTGAGTTCGGGAAGAAAAACAAGTATGGGCCCCAACTTCACGCGCTTGGCGCGTAAGGCCTTACGACCATCTTCATCCAGCGTAGATATCAACTCTTCTACGTCACTTCTATGTACAACCCCTAATGACTCAGATAACTGGTAGTTTATACCGCGGACTGCGGCTGGTTCTTCATTGCTTTCGCTTTTAAGTTTCATTAAGGGTGCAAGCGTCTCTGTAATATGTGCCTTTAACCACTCACTCAGCTTTTCTACAATTTTTGGCTTGTCCTCATCAGCGATCATTCCGGATTCCGTCAAGGTCACATTAGGCTCGAGCAAATCATTACCCTTGGTTATTTTTGCAACGACATCGCCCTTCATAGGATTGTTCAGAAGAGGCTGATAATATATCTGCCCGTCATCATCCAAAGAGAACTGTGAATTTTCCGCTTTTAATAAACTCATAACACGCCTGTTTATTTCTGTTTTAAGCGCCGCCCTTGCCGCACTCATAATTGCTTTCCTGTCAGTGCCGATTGCACTTTCATCAGGTATAAACTGAAATGCCTGTAAATGTCCAACAGGATGTCCCTCTACAATCACATTTCCGTCTTTTTTTACACCAGCCAGCAATTCTTCGCCTTCTTTTAGTGAACGCAAAAGTATGGAAGAGCGTTTATCAACAAAACGCGTTGTTAACGCCTGATGCAATGAGTCCGACAGCATATCTTCGATATCTCGCGTTTTGGCCTGCCACTCATCTGCGGCTTTCACCCACTCCCGCTTGTGCGTAATATATGTCCAGGTTCTGATATGAGCGATGCGCGACATGAGTGTATCAATATCTGTGCTGGTCTGATCCAGGCGGGTAACATTCCCTGCGATCCAATCTTCTGAAAGTTTTTCAATTCCTGCACCCACGGGGCCAGATAAAAGACGCGTATAAATTTCTGACAATAAGGTGTTATGTTGCTCCTGCGTTGTTTGGGCAAAATCAGGTATTTGGCACACCTCCCATAGCAATCTGATCGTATCTGGAGTGGTGGCCAGTGCCATAACCTCATCATTGGAAAGAAGATGGCGTAATGCTGTGTGGTCATCCCCGTCCCGTCCCTTTACAAGCACAGGAGACTCTGAACTTCGCTCAAGTGTCCCGATCAGCATTTTTATTGAAGTAAAATCCAGATCACGATTACGCCAGAATATCTTTTGCAATGGCTCGAATTTATGTTCCTCAATCCGCTCAACCGTATCGGGATCAAGCGAGGAGACAGGGCCTGTGACGCCGAAAGTACCATTTTTCATGTAACGCCCTGCACGCCCCGCAATCTGTGCCATTTCAGCCGCATTTAATTCCCTGACCTGACGGCCATCATATTTACGGGTCGCAGCAAGAGAGACATGGGATACATCCATATTCAACCCCATACCAATCGCATCAGTGGCCACCATATAATCAACTTCACCCGCCTGATACATCGCCACCTGCGCATTACGTGTCCTTGGCGAAAGTGCGCCCAGCACTATGGCCGCGCCACCTTTTTGCCGTCGTATCAATTCCGCATTTTTATAAACGTCATCAATATTAAAAGACACAACGACAGAACGCCGCGGCTGGCGTGTTATTTTTTTATATCCTGTATAGCTCAGCTCGGAAAATCTGGGTTTAGTCTCAATC
>NZNU01000043.1 GCA_002695035.1 Micavibrio sp.
GGGAAGGTCAAGTTTTCTGGCTGCAATCGCGACACCTTGCGCATGGTTTCCGGCAGAGGCGCATGTAATGTGGTGCAGCTCGCCCGCGGCATGTTTTGCTGCTATACTGTTAAAGGCACCGCGCCATTTATAGGCATTGATAGGCCCTTGATCCTCACGCTTTACAAAGACGTTTGAATCATGAATGCGCATTAAAGGCGTGGGATCGCCTGCGTTGTAAACACGGCGTTCTGCGTGGAAAACTTCTCTTAAAAATTCATCAGCCTGCATAAGGGTAAATTACACAGGCTGATTAATTATGTCAATGACTATTTAACTGTTGGCTGTATCTCAAATTGGTGGAAAGGAGGAGGCGAAGTCAACGTCCATTCCAGTGTCATGACATTGGGTTGTACCTTCCAGTAATTGCCCTCTACACGGCGTCCAAAGCAAAGCGTGTAGAAAACGATGAAGACAAAGAAGAGGGTCGCCGCACCTGAGATATAGGACCCTATACTGGACACCTCATTCCATCCGGCATAAGAATCCGGATAGTCAGGGTAACGCCTTGGCATACCCGAAAGACCTAAGAAGTGCTGCGGGAAGAAAACAAGGTTTACGCCAATAAATGTTATCCAGAAATGCAGCTTGCCCATCCATTCAGGATATTGGCGGCCAGACATTTTGCCGATCCAGTAATAAAATCCTGCAAACAGGGCAAAAACTGCGCCAAGTGAAAGCACATAATGGAAATGGGCCACCACATAATATGTGTCGTGAAGCGCTATATCCATTCCACCATTGGCAAGGACAACACCTGTCACACCACCAACAGTAAAGAGGAAGATAAAACCGATAGCCCAAAGCATAGGCGTTTTAAATTCAATGGAGCCGCCCCACATTGTCGCAATCCATGAGAAAATTTTAATTCCCGTTGGTACCGCAATAATCAGGGTCGCGGCCGTAAAGTAAGCACGCGTATCAACCGCCAAGCCGACAGTAAACATGTGGTGCGCCCAGACGATGAAACCAACGAAACCGATTGATACCATCGCATAAGCCATCCCGAGATAACCGAAAATCGGCTTTTTGGAAAACGTGGAGACGATATGGGAGATAATACCGAAGGCCGGCAGGATCATGATATATACTTCCGGGTGTCCAAAGAACCAGAATAAATGCTGGAACAAGATAGGGTCACCACCGCCTTGAGGGTTGAAAAATGCAGTTCCGAAGTTACGATCAGTCAAAAGCATTGTGATTGCGCCACCAAGTACAGGCAATGATAAAACAAGCAAGAAAGCAGTAATCAGCATCGCCCAAACGAATAGGGGCATTTTATGCAATGTCATGCCCGGTGCGCGCATATTCAAAATTGTTGTGATAAAGTTGGCGGCACCAAGGATCGAGCTCGCCCCCGCAAGGTGAAGCGCGAAAATGGCCATGTCCACCGACATACCGTCATGCGGCGCGATGGCGGTTGAGAGCGGCGGATATATTGTCCAGCCAGTCCCCGCACCAGATCCGACAAAAGCCGAGGCAAGAAGAAGCAGGAAAGCAGGCACAATCAGCCAGAAAGAGATATTGTTTAGTCGCGGGAAAGCCATATCAGGCGCCCCAATCATGATTGGTACAAACCAGTTTCCGAAACCACCAATCAGTCCAGGCATAACAACGAAGAAAACCATGATAAGACCGTGAGCCGTAATCCAGACATTCCACATCTGACCGTCTTCTACGAATTGAAGTTCCGGCATTTGAAGCTCGGCACGCATCAGAATAGAGAATGCACCACCTATGACACCGGCAATTATTGAGAAAATAATATACAGCGTTCCGATATCTTTGTGGTTGGTTGACATGAACCAGCGTGTAAAGAAACCGGGTTTATGATCGTGATGATCATCATGTGAAGTGTCGTGTGATACAGAAGAAGTCATAAGTCTTTCTCAGTCCTTATTAAGTTATCTTTTTCAAATTTTATTACAGCTCTTGCGCCGGCCCGTTTATCCAGGCTTCAAATTCATCTTTTGGAACGGCCTTGATCTCGATAGGCATGAAAGCATGATTTTGCCCGCAAAGCTCAGAGCATTGTCCGTAATATGTGCCGGGCTTGGTGATATTAATCCATGTCTGGTTCAAACGTCCCGGTACGGCATCAGTTTTTATACCGAAAGCCGGCATGGCAAATGAGTGAAGTACGTCTGCTGCTGTGACTTGCACAAGTATTGTTGTGTCTGTGGGCAGAACTACGACGTTATCGGTAGACAAAGTACGATTTTGGAATTTAGCCTCGTCGATATCCTCATCAGGAATCATATTGGCTAGGAAGGAGACACCTTCGTAATCAGGGTATTCGTATCCCCAATACCACTGATATCCTGTAACCTTTAATGTCATTTCAGGATCTACGGCGCGATCCTGATAGTAAAGAAGCTTGAAAGAAGGGATGGCAATAATAATCAGTATGATAACCGGAACCGCCGTCCACACAACCTCAAGCAAGGTATTGTGTGTTGTTTGCGAGGGAACGGGATTGGCCTTGGCATTAAAGCGCAGCATGACATATAGCAGAAGTCCCATCACAAAGATGACAATCCCCGTAATGATTATAAACAACAGGCTGTGAAATTCCTGAATACGTTCGGCAACTGGTGTGGCTGCGGGTTGGAAGCTTAGCGCGTATCCGTCAGGAAGAAGCGCCAAAGCAGGTTCTGAAAACCCTATCAAAGCCAATAAACCTAAAAGAAAAGCTGTCATGCGGTGCATATCAGTAAGTCCTAATTTCTAAATTTTTACAAGCATACTATGCCCTATTGAAAAAGAGAATTACAGTATTTATTCGGATATCTGCAAGTCTTTTTCGGGAAAAAAAGTCAACTTTTATGCCCGGGTTGCTTTTATATCATTTATTCCTTAAATGAAAGACAGGCTTTAAAAAAACCGAAACAGGCAAGCACGTGGACACAAAACTACCCTTTAAAAATGATTCTCTTAAGATATCTATAAGCCGTGGCGCATTAATAGACAGTGGTCGTGACGGGCGTGACATCCCCTATAAATTATATATGCCCTCGGGGGGTGAAGATAAAAAACCCCTGATCGTGTGGTCACACGGGCTTGGCGGCGGTCGTGACGGTGCTGGCTTTATTGCCCGTTTTCTTGCTGAACAGGATTTTGCTGTTTTGCACATACAGCACCGCGGTACAGATACAAGCCTATGGGAAGGAAAGGCAGGCCACCCTTGGGATATTATCCGTCGGACGGAGATTCCGCGTTCAGCTTCTCTTGACCGTTTTCGTGATGTGCCTTTTGTCCTTGATAATTTGCAAGACATTGAGGGTCATGAGCAGTTTGATCTCAGTAATATCGGGATGAGCGGGCATTCTTTTGGTGCTTTGACAACGCAAGTCATGGCAGGCCAATATTTTCCTGACGAAAATAATGTTTTAAAACAAATGGCTGAACAGCGCTTTAAAGCCGGCATCCTTTATAGTTTTGTGCCGATGGGGCATCTTTACCAAGGTAAGCAGGAAGAGCTTTTTTCATCGATAGATTTACCATTGCTCTTTATGACGGGAACAGCAGATGACTCCCCGGTTGAAAATTTTGACTATACCTACAGGCTCCCTGTCTGGGAGCATGCGGGCTCAGATGAAAAATACCTTCTGACATTGGAAGACGGTGATCATATGGTCTATAACGGGTCACGTGGAAAGCTGGAAGACAATCCAAAACGCGATATTCACGAACAGATCATCAATGATATTTCTCTGGCCTTCTGGAAGATGAAGCTTAAGGGTGATGAAAAGGCCGAAAACTGGCTTAAAGGCAAGGGCATACAGGATTATCTCGCAAATGAAGCAGAGTTTTTGAAAGACTAAGGAAACAAACATGGAAAATGCAATATCAATCCGGAATCTGGATAAAACTTATGCAGGCACTAAAAAATCGCCTCCCAAAAAAGCATTGGATGATGTTAGTCTGGATATTCCGAAAGGGTCTATTTTCGGTCTGTTGGGGCCAAATGGAGCTGGCAAATCAACGCTAATAAATATTATGGCGGGACTTGTCGTGAAAACCTCGGGTGAAGTGACTGTCTGGAATAGCAATATTGATGAGAATATGCGCCAGGCCAAGGCGTCGATAGGGATTGTGCCGCAGGAAATAAATTATGACCCATTTTTCACACCTGCAAAATTACTGGATATACAAGCCGGACTTTACGGCGTACCTGCGAAAGAACGCCGCACGATGGAATTGCTGAAACTGGTCGGGTTGGAAGACAAGGCCGAGGCTTACACGCGCAGCCTCTCCGGCGGGATGCGACGCAGGCTGATGGTGGCAAAGGCCATGGTCCATAATCCGCCTATTCTTGTTCTGGATGAACCCACCGCAGGCGTTGATGTGCAGTTGAGACAGGATTTATGGCGCAATGTGAAAGAGCTGAACAGAAACGGTGTGACGATCCTGCTGACCACGCATTATCTGGAAGAGGCCGAAGAAATGTGCGACCAGATTGCCATTATCAATCATGGGAAAATAATTGCCAATGAGAGCAAGGAAAAAATTCTGGCGCGTATTGATACAAAGGAAATCAAATTCCGCCTTGACCGCGATTTGGCAGGGATTCCCAAACGTCTGCAAAAATATAATGTCGAAAGAGAGGGCAAAAGAACCCTTACCATTCGCTACTCCCCTGAAGAACATTTCATCGGGGAATTCATTGAAATTTTGCGAAAAGACGGCTATGAAATAGCAGATATTTCAACGGATGACAGTAATTTGGAAGATGTTTTCCTTCAGATGACCAATTCCAGCGCGGCTTGATATTAAAGCACCCGTAGCTCAGGGGATAGAGCACTGGTTTCCGGAGCCAGGTGTCGCAGGTTCGAATCCTGCCGGGTGCGCCATTTACATAAAAAATTTTGTCAAATACATGAATTGATGTAGGAATGGGCAGATTATACGGAGGGTTTAAATGCGCGATGATACCTCAAAGCAGTTTTGCTCACTTTATCAAGCTCTTCGCTGGGTAGCGTATGAGGAGGAACCTTTATCTGAAGCTGCATCTAAAATTAATTATGAATTTTATGATCTTGGCCTAAGTTTGGATCAAGCCTATGAAGAACCCCATACCAACCAGATTTACAGTAATCAGTTTATATCTTACTGCAAAAAATTCGACGAAGCAAAAAGACAACTTCTCTCAGCTCTAACAGATGGACAAATCTTAGCAAAGGGTAGAGTTGTAATAGAGGCGAGAACATTTCTCTCTCAGTTAACAGGCGAAGAGCTTGGTACAGATGTTTACTTAGATTATGAAGAGATCGAGCCCTCATGTTGGGAAGATAACTGGCAGGATTTTGTTTTGAACTCAGAGTTTTCTGATGATCTAAAAAACAAATGGGCATCTTGGGAAACAGGTATGTTCTCTGTCTACTGGGTAGCTAGTGAGTTGCACTACAATAATTTTGAAAGTAAACATTTCACATCAATCAAGATTCAGACCCAAGAGCTGAAAAAATGTTTTCCTAAGACAGGAAAGACCCTTCCAAAGACCAGTAGTAAGGGTCGCCCTTTAGGAACAGGTCATAACGATGAGTTTGAATTAGGGTACATGCATGGCCTAATCACAGAGTGTAATTATACACCTAACAAAGCTGCCAGTAAGGTGATCGGTATTTTCGGGGTGAAAGGAGCAAGCGAAGAAGCAGACCATCGACGTTTACGAAGCAAATATTCCCAAAAGTTTAAAGTTGGAGAATAATTAGTTACCCACTTTTTCTCCATTAAACTCCAGAGACAATCAAACACTCCTTAGCTAACCTTTTAAGCACAACATACCAATCACGTGCAAGAAAGGACGCACCCATGACCCAATATTCATTTTCAACTTTAATTCCAAAAATATTTTGGTGTGCTTTAATTGGGTTAGTCGCGCTGGCGGTGTATGCCGAGCCAACGATAGAATTTAATCTGGAGGGGTGTTTCTATATCTTTTTCAGAATAAATACAGAGGCGCAAACAAAAGGGGAATAGTCCCAAAAATGATTAATTGTCATTCTTTCCTTTGGTGCTAACTTATTCCCATGCCCGAAGATTTTATAGATTACGGTGACAGGCCCTTGATTGTTTCAGCGCAGCTGAATGACAAGGCGCAGTCTTTTTTCAATCAGAAGCGTCAAGAGTTTTTCCCGCCGGAGAGAAATTATCTGGATGCGCACCTCACCCTGTTCCATAAATTACCCGAGGATAAAAAAGCCGCAATTTGTAATGATTTGAAAATGCTGACCAATAAGACCGAAGTTATGAAAGCCGAAGTCAATGATATAATGTTCATGGGGTTCGGCAGTGCATTTGTCATTGAGTGCTCGCCCTTGCAAGAGTTACGCGCCGCGCTGGTTGCGGAGTGGTGCGCCCTTCTTACACCTCAGGACAAACAGAGATTTAAACCCCATGCCACGTTTCAAAACAAGGTTCCGGCCGTGCAGGCCAAACAGGTTTTCGCCGCACAAAACGACAAGTTCACGCCCTTTTCGTGCAAGATTTTAGGTTTGTCGCTGTGGCACTATGATAACGGCCCTTGGGAACATATTGAAGACTTTATGTTTCAGGGGTAAACTCCTGCCACCCCTTATGAATGATTCAAAAACCAGAAAAATAATCCATATTGATATGGATGCGTTTTACGCGGCGATTGAACAGCGCGATAATCCCGAATTGCGCGGCAAGGCCATTGCCGTTGGCGGTTCTGGCGGGCGCGGTGTTGTCATGACAGCCAGCTATGAGGCGCGGCAATACGGTGTACGCTCGGCCATGCCATCAGTGACGGCCAGTCGCAAATGCCCGCATCTGATTTTTGTGAAATCCAACCGCGAGAAATATAAATACGCTTCCGACCAGATACGGAAGATTTTTTATGAGTATACTGATTTGGTCGAGCCATTATCACTGGACGAGGCCTATCTTGATGTCACTGAAAATAAAACGGGTGAGAAATATGCAAGCGTTATTGCCACTGAAATCCGCGCACGCATTTATGAGGTCACGGGCTTAACCGCCTCGGCAGGGGTTTCCTATAACAAATTTTTGGCCAAAATTGCCTCTGATATAAATAAACCCAATGGCCAGACAATCATACGCCCCGACCAGGCGGATGCTTTTCTGGAATCCCTTCCAATTGAAAAATTCCACGGCATTGGGAAAGTGACAGCCGGAAAGATGAGGGATATGGGAATTACTGATGGTAAGAGTCTTAAAAGTGTTGATCTGAACGCACTGGTCAGTCGCTTTGGCAAGGCCGGTCGCCATTATTACCACGTTGTGCGGGGAATAGACGCGCGTGAAGTAAAGCCTGATCGTATTCGCAAATCCGTAGGCGCAGAGCATACTTTCCTAAAAGATATAGATTCGCTTGAGGGTCTTAAAGATGAGCTGGGAAAAGTCGTTGAAAGATTGCTGGAGCGTTTGGGAAAAGTTGATCGAAAGGGGTATACATTAACCTTAAAATTAAAAACTTCCGACTTTCAGATTTTGAGCCGTTCCTACACGGGTGAGACCGCTCTGGATAACAGGGGAATTCTTACCGAAACCTCTGATATACTTTTGGACAATGCGGATATTAGAGGGCGTTCCTATCGTCTTATCGGTCTGCAAATCTCCAATTTCCGTGGTGATACTGAAGATGATGACTCTGAGCAACCTCGCTTTGATTTCACTTAGATTACAATCCCAGAGAACCTGTACTAATATTACATCGGAGGTAATACGGAAGAGTTCGGGGCTGGTTCTTGAGTCTCCGTATCGGGAATAACCTCATAAGTTTCGACAGTTTCAACCGTCGTAACTTGCTCGACATCTCCGTTTTCTGTCTCTATTTCAGTTTGAACAGTTTTTTCTACAACCACCGTATCAGGCGTTATAAAAGGATCGTTTACAACCTCAATATCACAATTTTTCTGATCACTTGCTTCGTTAAGCGCGGCAAACTCACCTTTAAGATGCGCGTATTCCTGCGCTTCGGTCGTGTCCCCATCCAGCGAGAATACCACAGGCCAGAAAAGGACAACACTGGTTGCGACCTTAAGAGTGTCATATTGCGATCTTTCGTTGACATAGCCTGTAATATCCTGGGCTCGTCGGGTGACGCGGGTCATCTCGGAGGCAATTTGCGCACAGCTGTAATTGTAATAGCGCAGAGGGGAGAGGCGCTGCCCTTCAATAGAGGAGGTAGGTTTGGCGCAGGCCGTAATTTGCAAGGCGCCCAAAAGCAAAAGAAAGAAAAATCGTGTCATGATATACCTATATTGAAAAAAGTTATCTGAATCCTAATGAATTAAAAACCTTATGGCAAGCCAAAGGCAGCATATCACTAAACAGAACAAACGCTTTTTTAAATGGCTGGCATCGTCTTTTCAGATATTTTTAATAATATTGTAAGTATCTGTAAGTGAAAGACTTTGAATCCACAACATCACTCAGAGGCGTGGAAACAAGTAAAAAATTCAAGTTGAGCGTTGATTAGCGGGAACTTCTAATCATTGCGACGCGTTCGTAAGTGGAGTGTAGGTGCAAACCCAATTCGGGGCATTTGAAACAAATCACGGCTAAAAGTAAGTATTGCGATACAAATATATGTTAAAATGTAATTTAAGAGCAGTAATGAGTGACGTTTTTTCTATTGCGGGGGAAGGAAATGAATAAGCAACCTATTATCATTGTGGACGATGATGTCGATGACCGCTTCTTCTTAAATAATAAAGTGAGATCCCTCACTCATGGCGAAAAAGACGTTCTTATGTTTCAAAGTGGTAAGGAATTACTGAATCACCTAGAGCAGATTGACCAAAACGAAAAATCACCGGAGCAATTCAGGGAGAATATACCTGCTATGATCTTTCTGGATCTGTATATGCCGGAAATGAATGGGCTGGAGGTTTTAAAAGCTCTCAGATCCAACACATTATGGTCTGATATTCCGGTAACAGTATGCACGGGTGGTAAATCGGATAAAAACATACAAAAAGCCCAAAATCTGGGTGCTAATGCATTTATTCCGAAACCCTTAAAAACTTATGACGTAATCCAGTCAATGATGAAGCTGCATAATTACGCTCTTGCAAATATTTGATATGAAACAGGAGGTACAAAAAATGGCAAATACCCAAAAACTAGACTCTCAAGTTGTGTCGGAACCCTGCACGGTATTTCTTATAGAAGATGATTATGATGATCGTCTGCTTGCCAAATCAGAATTGATGGAGTCCGAGCATATTAAAGAGGTTCTTTGCTTTTCTGACGGAGAGGAATTGACTGAATATATGAAGAAGAACGGATATATGGATAAATCCATCATGTTGATGTCTCCTATGCTTATATTGGTAGACTTGGAGATGCCAAAGAAAAATGGTTTAGAAATTCTGGATGAGTTGAAAAAAGATACTTTTTTGCAAGATATTCCGATGGTCGTAGTCAGTGGAACGGATTCAGAAGAAAAACTGCAAAAAGCCCATGATCTTGGTGCAGATGGAGTTTTTTCAAAACCCCTCAAAGTTGATATGCTTGATAAATATTACACATCTGCGTGGCAATGGCCGCCCAAGCAAATGTGGATGCAATAGTCACACATTAAAATTACTCAGAAGAACATAATATGAATTCTATTCAAGACGTCGCGATGAAACACGACAAAAATACAGAAACTATCCCGGGCGCAGAAGCGGACCGCAGTTGGACGGTTTTGCTCGTAGAGGACAATCTTGACGATGACATGCAAGCAAGACGCGTTTTGGAAAAAGCAGACCGAATAGGCAATGTTGTTTCATGCCGTGACGCACATATGCTTTTTGAGGAAATCAATAAAAAGCATTTGAATCAGGAAAACTCTGTTGCGGGTCAAACTATTATCTTGCTTGATATACATCTTCCCGGAATTGATGGCATGGTTCTACTTGAGCAATTAAAGACCAGCCCCCTGACAGAAAACATCCCGATTATCATACTTACAGGGGATGAGGATCTGGATCGTGTTTATCAGGCTTATAAAAAGCATGCCAATGCCTTTGTTCTTAAGCCTTTGCAGGAACATCATCTAAAAGATATATATACGGTCTTTGACAAAGGCTCTAACTGGAAAGAGAAATAATATTTCTTCTGATTTGAAGATCTTGCACAATCACGCCCTATAATCAGGGCGTTTTTTTATTGCCTGCCCGCTTTCTTTTTGTTATGTAAAAATCATGGATAAAGAAAAGCTCGATCTTTCTGTTGGTGATGCCCTCAGGCCCTTTAAAGGGTTGGCGAGGCTTGCCTTTGAAGAAGCCTCTTCCCACATGAATATGTATGTGAATGATCCAAAATCAAAGGGATGGTCGGCGCCGGAACCGCTTCAAGCCGCGCAGGAAAGCTTTCATGGATATCTGAAAGACATAGGGTGGAAGAGGCCAGCCTGGTCCGGTGTCGGATATGACTGTTTTGCATTCCTTGATGGCGGAACTACGCGCGGTTTTGACCTAATACTTCAGGTTTTGAGTGAGAAATATAAAAGGCTTGAGAGAGAAGGCGCTGGAAAACCTGTGCTCATTATGCCTGTCCCCACTTATGGCTATTTCACAATGATGCCGGATTTATACGGCATTGACGTCATTAAAGTTGAGCGGGACCTGGAAAATCAGGCCGCTCTGGATATGGATAAACTGACAGAAGCGATCAAGGGATGCCATGATAAAGGACAGACAATTCTTGGATATTACGATTGCTCTCCCAATAATCCGATGGGTTTTGTAAGGTCTGCTGAGGAGACAACTCAAGTGGCTCAAACCATGGCGAAACTTAAAAACATATATGAAGCAGATGCCAAAATGCGTAATTCGAGCTTTCCCTATTTAATAGATGACCAGGTTTATAGAGGCTTGGTATATGGCAAGGATTGTGAAATACCCTCTTTTTCACAAGTCCAGTATCAGTCCGATGAAAATAATCTTTTCGACCAGACTTTGACACTTTTTGGCCCTTCAAAAAGCGGGCTTGCCGGAATACGCACAGGAATAGTTGTAGGAGAGAGTAGTTTCATCAGTAATATTCAGCACTTGCAACAACATGGTTCATATTTCCCGAGTTACTTAAGCCTTGCAACAATCCGTCATTTTTATGCAAGTGAAGGAGAGGGTGCAAATATGCGAAAACGTTTTATTGGACGGTTAAACAGTGACCACAGATTTGGTGGCCTGATTATGAAAGCCCTGATTAATGGTATGGACACTATGTCGGAATTAAGCCAAGGCGATAGGGATCGGATTATTAAAACTGTCTCAAACCGAAAAAATATTACACAGAAAGAGGTTATCTCTTTGTTAAGTGAGGGGATAAGGGGTGTCAGCATTATCACAACCCCGGAAGCAGGTTTCTTCCATGTCATTGATTTGAACAAGGATGAACCAAATGAAAAAGTTTGGCGATCTGCTGAAAAGGGGCAACTTTATTCAAGCGTTGAAAAAAGCGATAATTTATTTGATAAAAAGGTAACGATTGAAACCTTGCTCAAGGATGACAATGTATCACTTGCCTATCTACAATGGGCCGGATATGAGGCGAAGGAGAGTTTGAGGCGGGTTAGTTTTGCTGTTCCTCTCTTAGATATTTTCTCTTTTACAGACAGGCTAAAAGCGGCATCTGATAAATTTTACTCTGTTATTTCCGAGCAACAGATGGTGGATTCAGAAATTGCCGGGGCGAAAGGCGCAGGCCGCTCTCTATCCTTCCATGCCTAGCGTGAAAAAGAAGATAGTCCCTTTGCCGGGTTCGGATTCAAGCCATATTTCGCCGTTGTGCTTTTCAACAATTTTACGGCATATGGCCAAGCCCAGCCCTGTCCCTTCTATTTCTTCCTGATTATGCAAGCGTTTGAAATCTTTAAAGATATCTTTATGAAAGTTCTCTTCAATGCCCAAACCATTATCTTTTATTCTAAAAACAGGTTTTTCAGCATCTATATTGCAGTCAATCTCGATTAAAGGGGTTTCATCGCCTCTATACTTTAAAGCATTGGAAATCAGATTGGTGAAAAGCTGCCTGACGCGCATCGGGTAGACCTGCTGCGTTGGCAGGGCAGATATTATGACCTTTGCATCATTCTCTTCAATTTGGTCAAGAAATTCATCTCTGATATCTTCGACCATCTTCTGCAAATCTGTAACTTCCGGCTCTTCCTTTTCTGATTGTATGAGGGAATAGCTCAAAAGCCCATTAATCAGGTTTTGCATTCTTGACGCGTTCAGGGTCATTCTGGACAGCATCGATTTCTCATCGTCCGATAATTTTGGCCCGGCATCCTCCTCCAGCATTTCACAATAGGAAATGATCCGGCGCAATGGTGCTTTTAAGTCATGTGAGGCCGTATGGGTAAAATCAGACAGTTCCTGATTAGACCGCTCCAATTCATTTTGATAATAATGTATTTGTGAGGCCAATTCAGCGCGTTGAATTGCATTTAAAATAGGGCGTACGAAAAAGCCGTCGGATATACTGCGTTTAGTAAGATAATCATGTACTCCTGCTTTCATCGCGGCAACGGCTATTTCTTCATTACCCTGGCCTGTAATCATTAAAATAGCGGGCTTCGTAGCGCTATCTTCAAATTTTTGCGTCAGATGATGAACGAAATCAAGACCTTCGCCATCAGGAAGTCGGTAATCAATAACAAAACAATCGAACTGATCGCTTTCTGTGCATTTTTTGGCCTCCTCAATGGTACCCGCAGTGGTTAGGTCAAATTTTGCAGCATCCTGTCTGGTCAACCTCCTTTTATAGAGGTCAATATCGGCAGGATTATCCTCCAGTATCAGTATCTTATATTCTTTTAAATCTTTGTGTGTCACGATTGATCCTGCATCAGTTATTTATAGAGGGATACACAGTCCATCCAGTAACCTTTGAAATGAAGAGCCATTTCCTTGTAGGACTTGAGATCTTGGGGTTTAGGAATGTAAGAATTGGCGCCCATTTTATAACTTTTTTTGATATCTGTCGGATTTGTGGAAGTTGAAAATACAATAACAGGTATATATGCGATATCGTTCCGCGCTTTCACAAATTCAAGTACACCATATCCGTCTGTGCCAGGAAGGTTTAAATCCAAAAGGATAATGTCAGGCAAGGTCGTATCGTGCAGATCATAGCTGTCAGAAGAGGAGGATAGGTGGGTCAAAAGCTGGATGGCCTCTTCACCTGTAAAGCAGTGGGTCATCTGAGCAGGCATTTCAGCTTTTTTGATGGCCCGCGAAAGAACCTCGTAATCTTCGGGACTGTCTTCAACAATCATAATGTGAAAGTCCTTAGCCATTAGCGATATCTCCTTCTTGTTTCTTTACGTTTATTGTGAAGAAAAATGTTGTGCCTTTTCCCATTTCGGATTCAATCCAAATCTTGCCGTTATGTCTGTCTATAACGCGCTTAACGATGGTCAATCCCGATCCGGTTCCGCCGCCAAATTCATCGCGGCCATGCAGGCGCTTGAAAATTTTAAAAATTGTATCTTTATGATTTTCAGGCACCCCAATACCGTTGTCACGTACAAAAAAGGCGGGAGTGTCCTTATCACGGTCATAGCCCAGCTCGATCATTTTTGTCTTTTTGTCGTTATATTTTATAGCGTTGGTAATAAGATTACGGTAAACCTCACCAATCATGGCAGAATCGCAATAGGCGCTGGGCATATCTTTTTGCACAACCGTATGTACATTATTGTCCTTAATCATAATGCTTAAGGTTTCCAGTGACTCATTGACCACCTTGGACATATCTGTGTATTTATAATTCAAGTCTTCACGACTTAGTCTTGAGTATTTCAAAAGATTATCAATCAAGATCTCCATGCGCGCCGAGAGACCGCGCAGCGTTTCAAGCATTTCACGCCCCTCACCGGGAAGCTTCTTTCCGAAATCTTCAAGCAGGAATTCGGAATAGTTTGAAATTCCCCTCAAAGGTTCTTTCAGGTCATGGGAGGCTATATAAGCAAAATCATCAAGGTCACGATTGCGCTGTTCCAGTTTCTCAGTATAGGCACGCAAGCTTTCTGTTTGTACGTCAACGAGGTGATGGACACGCACATTTTCGACCGTAATTCTGAATGATATATAGCCGAGTAATACTGTCACCGCCATCAAGCATAAAAGGGTAATCCAGGGAAAAACACCTATATTGGAAATAGAACCGTTAGGTGCGGAAAAAATCGTTATTTTCCAGGCATAGTCCTCAAAGAAGCGTGCTCGTTCAAATTTCAAGCTGGACAGATCTTTGGAGCTTATAGTCATGAAAAAAGGTTTTAAACCTTTATTATATTGCTCAAAAACAAGAGTTTCGTCATTGGGTGTGATTTTGCTGACACGTACATTGACAGGCCCTTTATTAGTGTCGCCTTTGAAAGCTGTTTCAAATAGTCTCGGGAGATCTAGCACACCGACCAGGAATACATTTTCCCTGTATTTTTTAGTTAACGGTGTGACAAAGGCAGCCAGTTTGCGTGTAGTGCCATCCACATCATAGTCGAATGTTTCGGAGAGATAGGTTGCATTAAGATCGGCAGCCTTTTGCATAGCTGTCACAATTGGTGGAAGCGCTGCAATACTGGTCAGCTTTCTTGTGAAGTTTGCATTTGGGTAAAGGTCAACCGCTGTCTGTTCGTCCTCAAGTCGGTAGAGCGAGATATGATTGAAATACGTATTTATCGTAAAAGCGTTCGAGACATCGACAAATTCTTCTTCAGAGAAATTCTGTATCTGTCCAATCAGGCGGCCAATCGCTGTGATTTGTTGTTCGTGGCGGCGTATATCGGAATCTACAGCTCTGTAAACCTGCTCAGAGGCCATTTCAAAGCTTTCGCGACTGTTTTCTATATCGTATTTGAGGGCCATCTGGAATCCCAGAATGGATATAATCAGTCCGACCGTTACAATAATTGTCGGCAGTCGGTACACGGAAAAACTCCGGGTAAAAGAATGAGGGTCTATTTGCCTATGAAGCTTCATTTTCATCCTTATCCCTTGCTTCCATGTTGGCCAAATCTTCAAACTTGTCGAGTAAAACAGGTATTAACGGGAATACGAGCAAAGCCGTTGCAATTGACAATGCCGCTGTAAGAAGCTTCAGAAGCCCTTCTATATAGTAGAATGCCTTCCATATGCTGATCATCTCTACAATATGCGTCAGTCCGCACAAGAATATAAAGCCCGCAAATAATCCGAACAGCCAATAAAACGGTATTGCTTTTTTGCGTTTATAAAGGACAACCCCTATCGAAATGGGGATGCTAAAATAAGCAATGGCAATAATCAGGTCAGAGAGGGCATGTAGCCATAGCAGCTCCGGCTGCCATAGAAAACAATAGCCGTGGGGCATATAGTCATTCCCGATTACAGATTCTAAAAACCCAGCCATATTTACCCTTTTTTGTTATAAATTAAATTGGGACAGCGCCTTTGCCTGTCTTTTCTCAAGCTCTTCTACCTTAAACCCTTTAATTAAGTCGTTAAAGAGTTCATACCAGTTTATTTCTGCTTTGAGATGAAGAAAAACAGAACCAAGCCCCAGAGCTGCCCGGTCCATAAAAACAAATTCCCGGGGTACGGTAATGCCGCCAAGCTCTTTAAGTTTTTTATGAACTTTTTCTGCCGTTTCACGTCCATATACTCCGTTTGTCACCTCTCCAATCGGTCTAACGGAGTCATCCATGACAGGGCCATATAAAAAGCTGGCCCAGATGTTAAGCGTTTCGATCTGGTCTTTGCTTAAGTCTTTGAATCCCCATGATTCATAAGCGGCTACTGCCATATCGTAATCTTCGTTCATCAGCGCTTTGTAAAGATTTATAACGCCTTCGATAAATTGCGGACGAAAAACCCTTACGCACCCGAAGTCTAGCAAATTAATGGAATTGTCCTTGCGGATGGAGTAGTTTCCTAAATGAGGATCACCGTGTATTACGCCGTAATAATAAAAGGGAACATACCAGGCTCTGAACAGATTTAGAGCAATCTCGTTTCTTTGTTCTTGCGGAGCATTTTTGAAAGATAGAATATGTTCTCCGTCCAGCCATTCAGCGGTCAAAAGACGGTCAGTAGACAAGCTGTCCTGTATGATCGGTATATGTACGGCAGGTTCATCCCGCAACATATGGTTATAAAGCTTGCAATGGCGTGCCTCGCGCTTGTAGTCAAGCTCTTCTAAAAGTCTGGTGCTTAGCTCTTCATGGATATATTTTGTCGAGATAGCCTTGTCATAGCGCTCAAAAATAGAAAAGATCACCTTGAGCTGGCGCAAATCGGCATCAATTGCGGACCTCATATCCGGGTATTGCAACTTGCAGGCAACATTCATGCCGTCATGCGTAACGGCTTTATGAACCTGACCAAGGCTTGCCGCTGCTGCGGCATCGTGTTCGAAGGATTTGAATTTACCCTGCCAGTCAGGCCCCAGCTCTGATTTCATGCGCCTCTTCACAAACGGCCAACCCATAGGGGGTGCATTTGACTGAAGTTTTTGAAACTCCAATGCATATTCGGATGGTAATGCCTCCGGAATCGTGGCCAGTATCTGACCCACTTTCATTAAAGGCCCCTTCATATTTCCCAAGGCCGTAGTTAGTTGTGCGGCATGTTCTCCGCGTTCGATTTTTAGGCCGAAAAATTTTTCCCCTGCCATACGTGCGGCAAGCCCTGCCATGGTTGTCGATACCTTGCCATAGCGGCCCATGCGGGAGGTAAAGCGGGACTGGTCTTTTTCTGAATCTGACATACCGCATTAAAGTGGTATTTTTACCCTAAAAAGTCCAGACATCTTTTGCATGCGGGGCTTTATTTTATGAAGGGCGTGTCATATAAAGATATGATGGATTACAAAAAACTTAAAAGCGATATAATAGAAGCTCTTCTTGAGAATATAGCATTTGATGGTCTTACATGGGATGTGGTGAAACAGACTGTTGTAGATGAAGGGCATTCCACCGACATGGCAGATGCTTTATTTCCGGCGCGCATGAAATCGGTCGCAGCAGACATCTCAACCTATTTTGATAGTATGATGATGGATCAGCTGGAAAAAGTTGACCCGGAAAACTATCGTATAAGGGATCGCATAAAACTTGCTGTAGAGAAGCGTCTCGAAGTTATGTCACCTCATAAGGAATCATTGCTTCACTTAACCCGCTTTTGGATGCGCGGGCGAGGTGGTCTGTCCGGCAGCAGAAGCGCCTGGTCAACATCGGACAAAATATGGAATTGGGCAGGTGATACATCAAAAGATTACAACCACTATACAAAAAGAATGTTGTTATCAGGTGTTATCGTATCAACATTTGTCTACTGGTTCAGGGACGATGGGGCAGATTTAACAAAAACATTTGAGTTTTTGGATCGCAGAATAGACAATGTTTTAAAGCTTGGTCAGTTTATCGGGCGCTTCAAAAAGGCTTCATAAGGTTATGCGTTTTTCATCTATAGTCGTCGTTATATTTTCTGTGCTTATCTTTTTTACAAGCCACGTATATGCACAAGAAAACGGAACATTTGGTAAAATTAAAGGCTGGCTCACGCCTGAGCAAGACATGGAAGGGCCTCTACCTTCCGAAACCCTGAAAGCCCCATTTGCCAAAAATTCGCCAAAAACCGGTAATCAGAACGCTTTAATGGGTATATATGAGGCAGAAAACGGTGTTGGTCAAAGCAGCGATAAAGATATACGGGCATTGGACAATCCCCATAGAAATCCTGAACAAATTGCTGTTTGGGCCAATGAAGCCGCCTCAGAGTCCTTGAATTTCTCCCTGACCGACCTGCAAAGATTTGGTTCTGTCATAAGACCGTATTTTAGTGATCGCGGCATGTCAGATTTTAAAGCTTTTCTGGGGCAGGCGAACATAGTTACAATCATGCGAAGCAATGATAAGGAATTGACCAGTTATATTGAAAGCCTCCCGGCTATTACTCAAAAAGGTGTGTCAGGTGGAAAATATAAATGGATAGTAGAAATTCCTGTTATGATAAGCTATACCGATCCGGTAAAGAAAGCGAACAAGGCGGCGCGTAACCAGTCGCAAAGATTACTTGTCACAACACAGCTTTCAAGAACAAGTGACCTTGAACGCCACCCGGAAGGTATCATGATTGAGCGCTGGGTAGCCAAAACAAACAGATAAATGAAATTATAAATCCAAGGAGAGAGACATGGATAATAACGTAGCAAACTTCCCTGCAGGTGAAGAAACAGGAAATAAGGAAGAGGCAAAAGATGTCGGCGGCGTCGGTGGAGCACGTTTGAAAGCTTTCATAGAGCGTATAGAGCGACTGGAAGAAGAGAAGAAGGAGCTGGCCGAAGACATCAAGGAAATCTATGCTGAGGCAAAATCAACAGGTTTTGATACTAAAATTATGCGTAAAATCGTGTCTCTTCGTAAAATGGATACGGAAAAGCGTCGCGAAGAAGAAGAGTTGCTTGAGCTTTATAAATCAGCCATCGGATTGGCTTAGACCTCCGGTGCAAAGAATGAAAAGCCTTCTCTCCAAACGGTTTGAAGGCTTTTTTATTGCTGGGACGTAAATTAACTTTGCGTTAGTGGTTTTTCGCTATTGTAAGGGTGAGTGGAACACCCTTATGAGCATGAAATTTAATCCATTAGAAGACGTATTAAACTCGATTGTCGAGCAATTTGACTTGCAGGCGATCACATCTTTGGCTGAAGAAGACCATTCCAAAGGTAATGCCGAACTTGATGAGATATCACTTTACTGCGAAGTCGATCCACTTTTGGCTGATCTTTATAAAGAATATAAGAATGCAAAGTCTCAGCATGAATCCCTTAAAAAAACAGCGCCTAAGAACGACCCTATGCTGGATGTTGCCGCTGATATGGTGGATAGCGCCTGGTGCATGGTAACAACACGTGTGCTTGAGCTTCGTGAAGACGAAGACGCAACAGAAATGATGGCTATGCGTATGGCGCAGCAGGCTCCGTCTTTTCCAGCGGATGAAGCGCGTGATGAGACAGAAAAAAAAAGAGCGAAAATTTCCGCTTCTGGGGGGAGCCTGGCTCATGACAAGGATCCTGAATTTATTGCGCTTCTTAAACGGCAAAAGGAAATTGATGAGGCGCGCAATAAGACCCGCCACGATGACTTTATCTTTTGTTTCTTGATGTTTTATATCGCGCAGCGCTGGGCGTCCAAAGCTAAGGACTATACATCTTCACTGCATCACAGCTTCGCGCAAGCCGCTTAATTCTTCCTAGGCAGTCATTTCGAGTAAACGAAGTGAAATCGACAAATCTTTTTTGAGGATTCTCCACAGTTGCCGAGGTGATTCTTCCTATCCTAAGCCGCTTTCTTGGCGTTTTTAACCAGTTCATCCACCACTGAAGGGTCGGCCAAAGTTGATGTGTCACCAAGCTGGTCACCCTCGCCGCATGCGATTTTTCTTAAAATGCGCCGCATGATTTTGCCTGAGCGTGTCTTGGGCAGGGACGGGGCAAACTGTACAATATCAAGTTTTGCAATCGGGCCGATAATTTTGCGAACAAGGGCGTTGATTTCTTTCTCCAACTCGTCAGAGCTTTCTGCTCCTGAATTCAATGTGACATAGGCATATACACCCTGTCCCTTGATGTCGTGTGGGAACCCGACAACCGCACTTTCTGCCACTTTTCCGTGCTCATTTATCGCGCTTTCGATTTCTGCCGTGCCTAATCGATGCCCTGATACGTTTAAGACATCATCCATTCGACCCGTTATCCAGTAATAACCGTCCTTATCACGGCGCGCACCATCACCAGTGAAATATTTGCCTTTATAGGTTGAGAAATATGTCTGGATAAAGCGATCATGGTCCTTATAGACACTGCGCATTTGTCCCGGCCAACTGTCCAGGATACAAAGCGCGCCTTCGGCCTCTGTATCTTCGATTATTTTGCCTGTTTCTGCATCAACCAATGCAGGCTGCACACCGAAAAACGGAATAGAGGCGGCGCCTGGCTTTAAATCGGTCACCCCGGGCAGGGGTGTAATCATATGGCCTCCTGTTTCTGTCTGCCACCAAGTATCCACAATAGGACAGCGCTTTTCACCAACCACGTTATAATACCACATCCATGCCTCATGATTGATCGGCTCGCCCACAGTACCAAGTATACGTAATGAGGAACGGTCAGTTTTGGTGACATAGTCATTACCTTCCTTCAGAAGTGCACGGATTGCGGTTGGCGCTGTATAGAATATGGAGACTTTATGGTCTTCAACAACCTTCCAGAACCGTGAAAAGTCAGGGTAATTAGGAACACTTTCAAAAATGACTTGTGTCGCGCAATTAGCCATAGGCCCGTAAACAATGTAGGAATGCCCTGTGATCCAGCCGACATCAGCCGTACACCAGTAAATATCCTTATCCGGATGGTGGTCAAATGTAACCTCATGAGTCAGGGAGGTGTAAACCATGTAACCGCCCGTTGTATGAAGCACGCCTTTTGGTTTACCTGTCGAGCCAGATGTATAGAGAATGAAGAGAGGGTCTTCCGCGTTCATTTCTTCGCAAGGGCAGTCATTGTCCTGTTTATCGACCAGATCATGCCACCAGACATCGTGTGAGTCGTTCCAGTCTGTTTTGCCGCCCGTGCGTTTATAGACCAGAACGGTGTGAACATCCGGGCAGTCTTTAACTGCCTCATCGGTATTGGCCTTCAGAGGAATTGGCTTTCCACCGCGCAGGCCCTCATCAGCTGTGATAACAATATGTGAATCACAGTCCCGAATACGATCACGTAAAGCGCTGGGCGAAAACCCGCCAAAGACAACAGAATGGATTGCGCCGATACGGGCACAGGCCAGCATGGCATAGGCTGCTTGTGGTATCATCGGCATATAAATCGTAACACGGTCACCCTTTTTCACACCGCGCTCTTTTAGCCCGTTTGCCAGGCGGCAGACCTCATCTTTGACTTGTGCGTATGTAATATGTTCGGCTTGGCCCGGCTCATCTGCTTCATAGATGAAAGCCGTTTTATCGGCATGCTCCGGCAGGTGGCGATCGATACAATTATAACAGGCGTTTAGTGTTCCATCCTCGTACCATTTGATGCTGACATCACCCTCAAAGCTTGTGTTCTTGATTTTTGTTGGTTTCTTGATCCAGTCAATCCGCTTGGACTGCACAGCCCAGAAAATATCCGGCTGTGAGATAGAGCCATTATACATCGCCTCGTATTTGTCCTCATTGACATGGGCGTTTTCAGAGATTTCTTCCGGGACTTTGAATATTTCAGACATGGGAAACTTCCTCATTTAACCTTTCATATAAATTAATGTAATTCCGCTGAATATCAGTAAGCCACCGATAGCCGCAGGAACCGTAATTTCAAAATTCTTAAAAATGAGATAGGAGAAAAGAACCGTAAATAAAGGATAGGAAATTTCTATCAAATTGGCGTAAGACGCGTTTTTTAAATTAATTGCTTCAAATATAAGGAAGTTTCCAACAAAAAATGCCAATCCGCCAAAAATCAAAACGTAAAATGCCAAAGGAAGCTCTCTTATTACAGCGAAGTTTTTTTCCCAACCTCCCGTAACTGTTAAAAAGAAACCGAAAAGTGCTGCCTGTAAAAGGCTGATAGCCACCATGATAAAAGGTGTTGTGAAAGTGTAGCTTAAAAGTTTTTCAACAAGCGTATATGCCAAGCCCCACAAAATAGCGCTCGATAAGGCATAATAGAACCACAGATTTGAAATCATAGACGCTTCTTTCTGAACATGTGGATGATAATTATTCCGCAAAGAAAGCCGCCTATGTGCGCGGCCCATGCGATGGCTGCGCCACCCGGCCCGCCAAGAAAGCCAAAGGCCACGGAAATAGCGATAAAGACCAGTATGGCCTTTTTAAACATGGCAGGTGTGCCGAATTGCCCCCTGAGGAACATGATATAAAGTAAAGCACCAAAAAGGCCGCTTATTCCACCAGAGGCACCGACCATCGGCGACATGGAAGACGGGCCCAGAATAAAATGAGTGAAAGCTGCAAAAATACTGGAAACAAAGAAAACAAATAATGTAAGCCTTGGGCCGACATTCTTTTCAAATCCGGCACCTAATGCCAGAAGCATGAGAGAGTTTACGAGAACGTGAAACCAGCCACCATGAAAAAAGGCGTATGTGATGGGCGTGAAGAGGCTCCAGAAGTCAGACGGCATCGCGCCTGAGAAGCGGGCCGGTATAAATGCAAATTTATAAACCAGGCTTTCTATCATTTCACCATTCGTCGTCTTTACAATAGCCCATAAAATAAAGTGAAGCCCCACAATCAAAGCTATTAATATTTTAGTCACAGGGGGCAGGTTTAGCAGAGGCTCTTTTGGCGGCTTTGGAGGTTTGGGAGCGCGTTTTTCGCGCTCAGTATCCAAGTCTGTGACCTCGCCATGACTATGACCGTTTAAATGACCGTTGGGTTTATTAGTGTTATCATTCATTATTTGCTGCTCCGCAGCTTGGACGTTTTGTTTGACGTGGTATACTTGATTCCTGTTCTTACAGATTAAATACAAAGGTAAGGCTTCGTCCAGACTTAATTTACCATCATAAATAAAGAGGTTTCCATGTCATCACAAAACTACGACTTCACTAAAATGCCACAATCCATGGAAGAGTTTTGGATGCCTTTTACGCCGCAAAGGCTTTTTAAAAAAGATCCTCGTATCGTGGTTTCTGCTGATGGCATGTATTATAAGGATGTTGATGGCAATAAGATATTGGATGCAATTGCGGGTCTTTGGTGCGTCAATGCGGGTCATAATGCGCCGAAAGTGAAAGAGGCCATCAAGGCACAGCTGGATACGTTGGATTCTACTTTGAACTTTCAATACGGCTGCCCTACGCCTTTTATGGCTGCGGAAAAGCTCTGTAAGGCGATGCCTGAATCCTATAATCATGTATTCTTCAGTAATTCAGGCTCAGAAGCGGTGGAAACAGCTTTAAAGATGGCTGCCGCTTACCATCACGCACGCGGTGAAGGCGGGCGTCGTGTCTTTATTGGGCGCGACCGCGGATATCACGGTGTTAATTATGGCGGCATATCCGTATGTGGTCTGTCCTATAACCGCTCCATGTTTGGTCAGCTCTTGCCAAGTATCGACCATCTGCCACACACCCATAACCTTGAGCATAACGCTTTTGTTAAGGGGCAGCCTGAGTGGGGCGCGCATCTGGCTGACGGCTTGGAGGAATTGATATTGTTCCACGCTCCGCAAAATGTAGCAGCCGTAATTGTTGAGCCGGTTGCCGGATCAACTGGCATACTACCACCACCAAAAGATTATTTGCGTCGCTTAAGAGAAATCACCAAAAAGCACGGTGTGCTTTTGATTTTTGACGAGGTTGTGACTGCCTTTGCACGGATGGGTGAGTATTCATCGACAACACTTTTTGGTGTAGAAGCCGATATCCTCTGCATGGCCAAAGGATTAAGCAACGGGGTAGTTCCAATGGGGGCAACGCTTTGCACTGATGAGATTTATAATAGTTTTATGGAGACGCCGGAAAAGGGCATAGAATTCTTGCATGGCTACACATATTCGGGTCATCCACTGGCCAGTGCGGCACTCATAGGAACACTTGATACTTATGCGGATGGCAAAATCATGGAAAATGCCCGCAAAATGATGAAGCCTTTGGAAGATGAGGTGCATAAACTAAAGGATGCGCCGCGCGTTGTTGATATACGGAATGTCGGTCTTATGGCTGCTGTTCAGTTAGAAACGGAAGAAGGGTCTGACCCATTAAGGTTATCCAGAAGTGTGTCATATGAGCTCTTTAATCGTGGCATTGTGATGCGTTATTCTGGGCCAAATATTCAGATATCACCGTCTGCAATTGTTACGGAAGAACAGATTAAGGAGATGTGCGGCACGTTGCGCGAAGTTATAGAGGATGTTGTCGCAGGTAAGGTCAGCCATTAATTCATAATAGTGTCATTACGCGGGTATTTGATAGAGGTTATGTTTGAAGACACGCATGAACATGTCTTCACTGATATACTCCTGCGCCTGGCATGAGGGTGAAGATTTATCGCTGCTTTCGGTGAAAAGTTTTTTCAGAAAACCAATCTCGGCTAGATTTGTCCCCGGTGAGTAAAAACTTTCTTTTAAACTGAGGCCGTCTATTTGTATGGCATTAGATTGCATCAGCGCCGTTTTTTCATGATCTTCAAGGAAGTCTTCAGGAATGGGCAGGAAACTCAGAACCCTTGCGCCTTCGCGTTCAAAAATTTCGGTTAGAGAATTTTGACCATAAAGATGAGAAAATCCGCAGCTATGCATTATCAGCTCAGAATCCATTTCTTTTGCAAAATCAAGGCTACGTTGAACCATTACCTCATTCCGGATGGTCAGCCCTTCGGGGGATGTGACAGAAACAGAGGCTTCGCTCGGATTACGACCAAATAGTTTCTCCGCCAGATGGGCTGCAACTTCATCTTCATACGATAATATCTTTTTGTTTTCCGAAGTATTAGAAATTGCATCGACATATCTAAAGGGCACGGAGCGATCTAGGCATATTTTCTCAACTGCAAGGTGTGAGAGAGGCGCCATGTCCATATATCTGCAATTTAGCGAACCCACGAGCGCATAATAGCCGTTCAAATATTTTGCGCGTGAATTAATGTCTTCTCCGTGAACCCGTCTGAGAGCGGAAAATAATATCTGGTGCAAGTTATTGGGTGATTCTACTGTAGTCACGAAGCCATGCCTGACGTTGTCTGGTGCGCTATCCCGCCATTTTGCGAGATGATATATTACGCCGATTTGAGGTAATATGGTTGTAGGGTGTGCATGGCTTTCTCCCATGAGAATAACCAAAGGTTGACCATCAGGTTTTTTGTGTAGTTCCTTTGTAATACTTGCCCATAAAATGCGGTCAACCCCGGCGAGGTCATAAGGGTTTTCAACTGAATATTTATCGAAAGAGTTGGCGGGTGAAAAGGAATCTATATCTTTTTTGCCAAAAAAGCGTATAGCGGACAGCTCATTCAAGAAATTAAGAAGCCTTTTTATCATAAAGACACATTAAGCATTATGTTAAAAATGTCAATATGAACAAAAAACACCTCCTGGAAAAGGAGGTGTTTCATGGTATTAAGCTTTTGAAATGCGTAGAAAAAAGCTCACTAATTTAAATTCATACCGAACATCGATTCATTGCGTTCTCGGTTGTAGCTATAAGGCGCGTCCTCGTTTCCTTTTGCTTCCAAAAACGCAGGTGGCGTATATTTTGTGATATATTTTCCTGCTTGAGACAGAATTTCCGAGGACACAATCTTTGCTTTATCGGCTTGTGCCACAAAAGCATCCAGTACGGGTGCAAAAGCCTCTTTTGCGATTTCCATACCCATAACCACGGCGCGCTTTAAGTCACCGGCCTCAGGCACGGCACCTTCCACGGCTTTCATGAAAGAGGACAGGCTTGCACCTTTGTCTTCAAGTTTGGCTTTGGCTGGACTTTTACCTCCTCCACCGGATTTACCTTTTCCTTCACTTTCTTCATCCTCGGAGAATTTAGTGACTTCGCCGCTATTTACATCAATTTCAAAAAAGGTTTTTGTTTGCAGGCTAGGCGGATATTTTGCCAATTCTTTCTTGGGTAAGTCTTCGCCTGAAAGGCCCGGTTTCACTTCAACCCGAATCAGGTCAGGCGAACGCCAATCATAGACAATGGCATGACTTTTATGCTCACCCCCTGCGACACATTTCTTAATAAGACGCTTGCCGGGATAAAATCTCTCCTCCAGCCCTGTGTCTTTCAAAAATTTCTTAATATCTATACGCATTTCCAGTACTCCTTTTTATTTCCATAGTTCCGGATACCCCCTCATAATGCGTCTAAATAGTAAAATTTCTGTTAAAGATAGGCGGGCTTTTATCTATCTTTTGATAATCGCCGAAAAACAAAGGAAAATAAGGGGTAGCGTGTATAAAAATTGTGATTTCGTGCAAAATACTGCTATACTTGGATAATAATATAAGAAGAAGTGGGTTTAACATGAAAAGAATATCAAGAATTGCTTTCACAATAGCTGCCTTAATAATCGGCTTTTCGTTTACCGGTATTGCCCAGGCTCAAGATTCTGGTTCATCCGGCCCCGTCTTTCTAAATAAAATAAAGAATATTTTTTCCAGCGACTCTAATTCCAATACAAAGGTGGCGCCTTTGACCCCTAATAAGCGTACCAATAATAGCAGGCAGAACACCTCACGTAATAATACGTCGTCCCCACAAGGAATGACTTTGGGAGAGCAGAGACGTCAGGCCTGGATGGCGCGTCGCCAGAACACAAGGCAGGTAATGGAACAGATCAGGACTGAAATCAATCAGGATATCAAAAACAACTATATGGCTGCCCAGCAATTTCAGGCTAACCTGCAGGCAAATGGCAGAGAACAGAATCCTTCCAATTCAGTAGCGCCATCTGGGGCACCTAATGCAGCAAGTTCTCAAGGAAACGGTGTTGCATCCGGTGGCAATACAAGAATAATTGTTCCTCAAAATAATGAGGATAGCAGTGGATCAAAACCTGTTTTTAAGAATTACAGGTAGATCGTAAACTCTATATTTTCTAGGCTTTGGATATGCGTAATCAAAGCCATTTATTCAAATTTTGGAAATATTTAGACACGATTTCAATACAGAATTTGTGCCTTTTTCTTTTTGCTCTTGTCTATGGCCTGTATCTGGATCCGTCACCCGAACATTTTTCTCTGCCATTGTTAATAAGCGCGGCTCTGCTTTCATTCAGCTTTAGATATAGTGCCTTTGCATCGAATATAAGCCATGTAAAATCAGGGTACAATCCTGCACTGATTTTATGGATTCTTTTTGGGGTGATAGGCCTCGGCTGGCCCTTACTTCTTGGCGTAATCGAAGGACATAGTATTCGTAATATTTCAAGAGATGTTGTCGCATTTTTGATGTTGCTGCTACCTCTCTTTTATATCCGTTTCGTGAACGAATATGTTTCTGCCGCTGAGCGCAATGCAGTAATTAAAACACTCTTTTTCTCCTTATTGGCGACAGGACTTCTTTTCAGCTTGCGGAGAGCGACAGTCTATATTTCCGGATTATCAGGCGGCACCACGTTTCAGGATGTGAACGCGCTTTCTGTTTCGCCGGAAGTACTCTTTTCGGCTCTTTTTTTGATTTCTTACGCACTGCATTTATTTCTCTTTTCCGGTCATGGGCTCTTACGGCGGCTTGTTATCTTATGCCTTTGCTTCTGCGGCGCATTGTTACCCCTTTCGGTTATGGGCCTGGCCGTAATGCGCGGTGCCTTTTTGGTCGCATTATTATCAGTTTTAATAATTCTCTTTTCGGCGCTGATACATAGGCCGCTAAGGGTTATACTACCTTTGCTTGTAATAGGTGCAGCGCTCTTTTTCCTAAGTGAGGAGGCGGGAAACTTGCTATATATTATGTGGATGAAAACAATATCCGTCGGCTTAAATGCCCGTGATCTGGAGTTGGAAGCGGTTCTCGGGCGCGTTACCGAAACTCCGTGGGGGGTGGCGCTGGGACGTGGATGGGGGGCTGTGATTGCCAACCCGGCAACCGGTGGGACAACCGTAAATTACACGCACTCCGTATTTACAGCCCTGTTCTTAAAAACAGGACTGGTTTCAACCACTCTTTATATTTGCTTGTTCGGATATGTGGTCGCCAAAGTTGTTAAGTGCCTCACCTTAGAGAAAGACAGTTTCTTATATGCAATATATTTGGCATTATTATTCACGCTTCTCATAAACAGTTTTTTTTATGGTGGCTATAAATCTGTCGGGTATGGACTGCTTCTGACACTTGCGATAGCTTGTGTCTCGTGCTACCCAAAAAGTACAGCAGATTGTGAAAGCAAATGGTAAAAAGAAAACCTTCGATACTTTTTATAAACCGGGTGTTGCCCCCTCAGCGTGGAGCGACAGGCCGAATGCTGTCTGACCTCGCGCTCGGTTTTGCAAAAGATGGCTGGAAGGTCACCGTTGTTACAACCGGAACAGACCATCCTGTTCCATCGCAGATCAAGAAAAAAGCCAATATTGAGGTTTTCAGAGTTGGCAAGACTGCAGAAAAAACAAAGCTGGGCTATTTGAAAGCCTTGATACAGATGTCTCTCAAAGGATGTTTACTTCCCCGGCATGACATAGTGGTTACAATGACTGATCCGCCTCTATTGGCCTTAGCAGGCAGGCTGGTGCAAATCTTCCGGTCTTCACGCCATATTCATTGGTGCCAGGACCTTTATCCTGATTTATTTCCTGTGGTTGGTGCAAAGCTCCCCTCACCACTAATCCGAATATTTAAAAACCTGACACGAAAAGCCCTGAAGAAGGCAGACAAGATCATTGTTTTGGGGCGGTGCATGGCACGGCAATTGACCCATTCGGGTGTTGAGCCATCACGTATTTCAGTCATACCAAACTGGTACAGTGCCAAGATGGTTATGCCCAAAACAGGTAGAAAGGATGCGGAACCTCAAAACACAAAATTCCGTATACTTTATACAGGTACGCTAAGCTATATTCACCCATATAGCAGTATAGTTGAGGCCGCCGAGAAACTGCAGGAGACGCATCCCGATATTGAAATTGTATTTGCCGGTGCGGGAAGCAGTTATAAAAGGCTTGCGGAAATCAGGGCCGAGAAGCGTCTGTCAAACATAAAGCTTTTGCCTTTCCAACCAAATTCAAAACTACCAGCTCTTATCGAGAGCGGGGATGTTCATCTGGTCACATTGTCGGAAAAAGCAACAGGGCTCAGTGTTCCTTCAAAATTTTATAACAGTTTTGCTGCTGAGAGACCCGTCATTTTTATAGGTAGCAAGTCTTCGGAAATTGCCAGGACAATCACAGACTATAAATGCGGAACGGTTGTTTCTCCTGATAATGTCAATGCTCTCATACTTGCTATTGAGTCTTACAGGGAAAATGAGAAAGTCTGGTTTGAAGCACAAAAAGGTGCCGAGCAGGCCGCGAAAGTATTCACGCCAGAGCAATCTATACAAATATGGCTGGAGAAGGCGCAATCTGTGGTCACGAATGGTCAATCCAAATGAGCGGTGTAGGTTTGCGCCATGAAAAGGACGAAACACTTGCCGGTCTTTTGAGGCAAATTTGGAGTGGCAGAAAGACTGTATTGACAACGATGGGGGTCATATACGCCTTGGGCATCCTTTTTTTGTGGTTGTCTGCATCAAAATATGAGGCAGAAATGCTTATAGGGCCAACGCCTCAAATGGGTATAAAAGAGGATGTTGGAACTCTTCCGTTGTCCACTGTGGCGCGTTTTAATGCGCTTGACGGTACGCTGACCCTGTCCTCTAAGAATAGTGGCCTCTTTAAGGCTTTGGTGACCAGTCCCCGCGTAGGCAAACTGCTTTTGAAGACACCCGACATAAAAGAGGGCATCAAAAAGGATATTGAGGGAGGCATTTTCTCCCCTGATATAGAAACCTGGAATTCACAAGATATGTCCGCTTATTTAAAAAATAATCTAAATATCAGCAGTCAAATCGATGTTCAGGGACTTTTCAGTCTTTCCTATAGACATGTATCGCCAGAATTTGCAGAAGTTTTTTTGCGTAAAGTTCATGCTATTACGGATGAACTTATCAGGAATGATTACAGGGTACTTACATCAGACCGTATAGCCTATATCCAGAAAATGCTTACGCAAACACTAAATCCTGATCATCGTGAGGGGCTCACAAGACTTTTACTTGAGTTGGAAAAGCAAAAAATAATGGTCAATGCAGACCGGTCATTTTCGGTTCAGGTGTTGGATCCGCCAACGGCCAGTCGAACTCTAAAATACCCCAGAAAGGGCGTTTACTTTGGTGTTCTGTTTTTCGCAGGCTTGATCTTAGGGTGTCTCATAGTATTGATCCGTGACCCGGTTATGGGCCGTGATGGCGGATCTTGAGCATTCAATGAGTGCCGATGCTCTGCCGATCTCTGCGATAATTGTAACGCGTGGTAAACTTGCCCGGTTTGAGCGCTGTTTGGAGTATCTTGAATATTTTTCCGACGTCCATATTGTGCATAGTCCCGATGGCGATAATGATGGTCGTGGTTTGAGGGATTTATGCGCAAAAACTTTAAGCTACCGCTATCACAACTTCATATGGGATGGTAAATATCCAAAGAAAAGGCAGTGGTGCCTTGATAATCTGCCTTTGAAACATGACTGGGTTTTTATGCTGGATGCTGATGAGGTTCTGACCAAGTGGCTGATTGAGGAGCTTTTAGCATTGAGAGCAACTGTTTTTGCGGAAGAGGGGCGTTATGCAGGTTGCTTTATAAAGGGCGCTTATGTGATGGATGGTAATATTTTAAAATACGGTTTAAAGAATAATAAACTGGCCCTTTTTAAACGCTCATGCTTCCGTTATCCAGTGGTGGACGACCTTGACGCAACGGGAATGGGTGAAATAGAAGGGCATTACCAACCCGTTTTCATGAACCGGAGCCGGGTCAGTTGCAAAATACTGCAAATCAAAAATCCGTTAGTGCATCACGCATTTTTGTGCCAGACAGACCATGACATCCGACATAATAAATATGCGCAATGGGAGGCGGTCATGATCCGTAATAAGGGGTATCCAAAAGACCCGGTATTGTGGAGAGAGGTTTTGAAATCCACGTATAGAAAACTGCCACTAAGAGCTGATATATCTTTTCTTCATAGCTATGTTTTAAAATCGGGATGGCGTGATGGAGTAGGCGGTTTTAGGCTCGCTAAATCAAGATATGACTATTATAAAAACGTGTCCATGAAGCTGCGCGAATTAAACTAAAATATTAACTTATATAGATACGAAGCGTAACGAATACATTTTAAATTAGTCTTCACCAAGGTCTTCTGTCAAAGCTGTTGTTATAGCTAAATTAGCCAAAATCTGAGAGACGTCTTTGACGCTTTCCATGAAATCAAACGGCTTCGGGTCTCTGGGGACAATGATTGTTGATCCCGGAGGGATGAAATCAGACTGCTGATTCCAATAACTTACACGTAGAGGTTTGGCGCTTCCGTCAGGATAAATCGCGAAGGTTCTGCTTGTGTCAGCATGGTACGTAAATCCACCTGCTTCATTTATGTAGTCATTGGGATTTTTTTCATCGCGGAAAAATAAAGCAGCAGGCGATAAAACCTCTCCTGCTACTCTGACCGTAGTGGGACGCTGTGGTACGTAAATGCGGTCGCCATCTTCCAATAAGAAATCAAGTTTAGGGTTGTGTTTCAATAACGATGGTTCGCCCTCAACGGTTATGCGACCAACCGCTTTTGCGTTTCTAAGCTCGGTTATTAAACCCTGTACTGTGCGAACCTCTTCAATGTTGTAATCGTCTTCGGTTTGTAACATTGCAGAGAGGCTTACTTCCATTTCTCGCGCTTTTGCCTTAAACCTTTTTTCTTCGCGAATTCTCTCGCTCTGGCGACTAAATATAGTACCTTGCGGATATGCCTGTGCGGTCAAACCACCAGCCCGCTCCAACAATGTAAGATAGGTGTCTCCGGGCATAAGATCGTATTCGCCAGGATATTTGACTGCACCATCAATTTTAATTGAATGAGATGTAAGTTTAGGTGTGTTTTCTTTCACCTTCAGCGTGTCACCGGCTTTCAAAATAACAGTAGAGGCGTCTATGGTGGCAAGGTCAACTTGCGTGCGGACAGGCTCATCCTCAAGCAGGACGTTATGTCCTTCATTATAGGCTTGCGCCTGCGGAAGGGCGCTAAGACTTTCTGTTTGTGTTTTGCTGTAGGTGTTTGTGACAGATGTGATTTCTATATCATTTTTAGAGGCATTACGGGTCAAGCCGCCAGCCATGGAAATCACGTCTTCAAGCGAAGCGCGCCCTGCGATCGGATAGTGACCGGGATGGCGCAGCCCACCTTTAACAGTTATGGAATAATCATCCATGACCGATGTCAGTACAGGGTCAATGCGATCCCCATCGGTGGAGCCGTACTCCCGGCTATCGGCTCCTGTAGCCGTCTCTATACTATTTAACGATGCGGATGTGATCTTTTGCCTCTTGCTTATCTGGTCTCGTGCAAACAGGTGCACTTTGTCACCTTCATTTAAAGAGATGTTTTCTTCGCCACGCATAATTTTGAGAGGAGAAAAGGGAAGATATACGGAGGAAAGTTTGTCTTTGTCCCATTTTTCAATAAGCCCGAATAGGGGGTATACATCTCTCTTGAATACATCAGGGCCCGGAAGTAGGTCTCGTAAGGTTTTACTTTTTGCAACTGAGTGAAGTCCTGTTTGTTGGGCTTGCCCTAATAGCTCGACCGTTCCTGTGCGTGTCTCCGCACGTCTGGAGACCATAAGGATGGAGCCATCTGAAAAGAGACGGGCGTTTGCGTCCTTTATTTCTGTTGCTTCCTCGGTACCGTCATTTGTTAACCGCAAATGCAAGAATCTGTATTCTGATGGGGAAATGACACCACCAGACAGCGCAAGAAGGTCGTTAAGTGAGAGTGTTTCGGTTTTCTGTCCGCTGGCTTGCCATAGACCGTTTGTTTGGGATAGCAGCTCAAAAACTGCCGGCTGTTTAACATCACCTGCAACTGCCAGAGTTGGCCCAATGGGTGGAATTACGATGCGATCGCCTTCCCGTATGCTGAGATCGGCAGCGCCGCGCCCGTTTAGCAGAAGCGAATAAAGATCTATGATTTGCGTGCGCCCATCTCTGACCAGTTTTATCTGGCGCAAAGTTCCAGATTTTTCAACGCCTCCAGCAGCAATGAGTGCGTCGAGGACAGTCTGGCCTGCGGACAAGACCTGCCGACCGGGTGATTTGACCTGGCCGACGACCAAAACAGCAGCCGACCTTAACTCAGAGAGGTTGATATAAACATCCGTATTGACCATATTACCCGCTTCGAGTGCGAGCCTCTCTCTGAGTTGATCGAGGGTCATTCCTGACACGGCAATAGGTGGCATGTCATCAATTATGAGGGTGCCTTGCCTGTCTACTATATAGGTTTGACGGGAATTCTTCTGCCCCCGCATGATGACCTCAAGCCTGTCACCTGATCCCAAAATGACATTATCTTGCACAATGCCTGAAGATGCGCCTAAATGACTTAAATAATCACTGGCGGGATTATTTGTAAAAAGAGTGTAGCCAAACTGTTCCAAAGGTTGTGCAATACGCCCGGCATAGAAGGATTCTACAGGTGATATCGGGTTTTCTTGAGAATTTGTCGTTTCACTGACTTTGTGAACCTCATTATAATCGGGTGTTCGTTCAGGCAAAAAGCGGCGGACTATATCGTCTTCTGTCAGGAGCTGCGGGTCAAGGGTCAGGTCACGTTCAGACATCCACGGGGCGAAATCATGCGCCTCCAGCGTTTGCGTTTTGGCTGTTAAAGGAAAGGCTAAGAGGGTTGCTGCAAAAACTAAAAAACTTGCAGTTGAGCTTAGTTTCGCAAAGTCTGTACGGGATTTACGCATGTAAGTATAAGGGTAGTGATGAATTTTACCGAATCGGTCTTTTAAAACTATACCTTGTCTTTTAAAACTTGTTAATCCTTTAAGATGAAAACAAAAAACCTAGGTAATAGATTATGACGATAAACTTACTTCGCCCTGCTGCCGGTTGTGATAGTCTTTTTGCACTTTCCCAACGCCAAAAAAGGTTTACGACCACTTTGGACGGGCAGGTGGTGCCCCTTATATCTACAAAAAGGAAACCTACCCGAAGCGATGAATTAAAAAAAGGCGGTTCTGTTTACTGGATTATCAAAAGGGTTATTCAGGCACGGCAATTCATTCTTGAGTCGGAGATTGTGGAGACAAAAACAGAAGGAAGCCGATGCTTCATATATTTGGATCCGCAACTTATAAGAACGAATCCGGTTCCCCATAAACCTTTTCAGGGCTGGAGATATTTTGAGCCCCATAAAGCTCCCAAGGATATAGGTGAGTATCTTGGAGAAGAAGACAGTAATATTGATCCTGAAATGGAGAAGGAGCTAAGGGAGTTGGGGTTATTGTAATTTAAGGCTATTCGAACCCCGCCACCTTGTGTAACTTAGAGTCAGATGGAAAATTTAAAAGAAAACAGGACAGCAGACTTTACCCGTCATAAAAGTGATGACGGTATAGTCATCGCGCTAAAAGGGTGCTGGGCTCTTGAATGTGCAAAAACCCTTTCTCATGTGCTTGACAACGCCGCAGATGATTTGGGAGATGCGCATGCAATCATTTTCGATGGGTCAGAGCTGGAAAAAGTAGACACTGCCGGCGCTATTGTTATTCACAATAAATTGAAAGACCTTGAAGAAACAGGGATCCCCATACGTTTTAGAAATTTTGAGAAAAAGCATAGCCGCTATTTCCAAATGTTGGAAAATAATGGCCCACAAAAAGAAAAGGTGACCGTTCAAGAAATAACGACGACTTATTTACTTAATCGTCTCGGTAGGGCTTTTATTAACCTGCTATTCCTAATTCGTGATCTTTTGCATTTTTTCGGGCAAATATGTGTTGAAACAGTAAAAAGTATTATCCACCCCTCGCAATTTCGTTTCAGGTCGGTTGTTAGGCATGTCCATGAAGCCGGTATCGATGCGCTGCCAATTGTTATGTTAATGGCGTTCCTTATAAGTATTGTTCTTGCCTATCAGGGGGTGGTGCAATTGCGGGCCTTTGGTGCGGAAATTTTCACAGTAAACCTGACAGCGATATCGATTTTACGGGAAATGGGCGTTCTGTTAACGGCTATTATGGTTGCCGGTCGCTCAGGCAGCGCCTTTGCCGCGGAAATCGGTGTCATGAAACTGAATGAAGAGGTTGATGCGATGAATACTATGGGGTTGAGCCCCATGCAAATACTGGTGTTGCCGCGTATATGCGCATTAGTAATTGTACTTCCTGTGCTGACCTTCTTTGCGGATATTGCCGGTTTAATAGGCGGGGCGTTTTCCATTGCCATGCTCGTTGATATACCTTTAGAAAGATTTATAGAGCAAACCCGGAACGGAATAACTATCTGGACATTTTTGACGGGTATTATCAAAGCCCCGTTTTTCGGCTTTTTGATAGCCTTTGTCGCCACACATAGTGGTATGATGGTGAAGGGTTCGGCTGAGAGCGTCGGTAACATGACAACTTCATCTGTTGTGAAGGCGATTTTTCTTGTCATCTTTGCGGATGCGCTTTTTTCCATGCTATTTGTCAAATTGGGCATCTAAAACATTGCGCTGCAAAATAAATTAAGATTGACAGTTTACATAAATGAGACGTATAACATTTTCCTACAATATTAAGGATAAGATTATGCGAAAACATCCCAGACTTTTACAGGAGACAGAACTTATTTTACGCCGTGCTTTCTTGGGCAAGGTCATGGATTCGCGTTTTTTGCCCGAGGAGGATTTGGCCCCGCTATCCGATAAAGAAGGTTTTGATCCGCACAGATGTGTTGACGCCAAAAAAATCTCCATGATTTATCACCGCGTATCTCGCAAGGGCTGCTCTGTCATTTTATCTACGCCCGAATCGTTTCTGGATAACGGTCCTTATAGAGTAAGTGATACATCCTACGGGTCAGGCGCGCCTCTTGAAGAATGGCAAGATTGGCTGGCATCAGAATTGGGTGAAGATAAGGCCAAGTCAATCTATACCAGTGAATGGGATTTGGACCTGCTGGAAAAATCCGGCATGGATAAACATTTCAGGCCCTAGGCTTCGTCCATAATGCGTTGCATCACATCTTGTGTTTGACTAAAGCCTGGCATTGGCAGATATATTTGTATTCCATAATAAAAATAATAAGAAAGGGAGGCCAATATGACCCCACATCCAAGACTGCAGCGTTGTTCCGAAATGGTTTTAAGAACCGAATTCATGCGATCCGTGATGGACGTGGATAATACAGACCAGCTTACAATTTTTCAAACGGCCAATGATGCGGGCTTTGACCCATATAATTGTATCGATTCCAGAAAGGTGACCGATCTTGAAAAATTGCCTAATGGCTCAGTAAGAATTGTGATGGGTGATACATTTTGTATTGCGGACACGTCACGCATAGAGACATGGCAGAACTGGTTGCAGGAAAATCAGGCTCCCGGGCTTGCGTAATAAAAAAAGAAATTTAGATTTTTGTATTTAATCGCTCTATAGTCTTTAGCATGAGTGATTCCACGCTTATAAACATTAAAAATCTTGTGAACCGCTTTGGGTCACAAACGATTCATGATGGTTTGGATCTTACAATCAAAGAAAACGAAATAATCGGAATTGTCGGAGCGTCCGGCTCGGGTAAATCGGTGCTTGTCCAGTCTATTTTAGGGCTACATAAACCTAATGAGGGTGAGGTTCTTTTTAAGGGACGTGACATCGTTCAAATGACTCAGGAAGAGGTACTTGGTTTTTACGAACATTGGGGCGTTATGTTTCAGGGCGGCGCCTTGTTTTCGGCATTAAGTGTCGTTGAAAATGTTGAGCTACCCATTATAGAGCATTACGAAATCGACAAGGAATTAGCGCGTCAGGTCGCTGTAAGCAAGCTACAGGCTGTGGGTCTGGATAAACAGGCTTACAATAAATATCCGTCTGAGCTCTCTGGCGGTATGGTCAAGCGGGTGGCTTTGGCGCGTTCTATGGTGCTGGACCCCGATATTTTATTTTTGGATGAGCCGACGGCCGGACTGGATCCTATTTCTGCCTCTGCCTTTGATGACCTTATTATTTCTTTAAAGGAAAACCTGGGGTTAACCATAGTCATTATTACCCACGACATAGATACCCTGGTCAAGGTTTGTGACCGTGTGGCGGTGCTTGTAGATAAAAAGATAACCGTTGACACCCTTGGTGGTATCATGGAGCATGAAAACGAATGGATACAAAGCTATTTTCACGGAGAACGCATGCGTGCCTTGAAAGAGCCGGGGCAGCAAAATCGAGGTAGCAATGGATAGGCACGTAAATTATACAATTGTGGGTGCATTTGTACTTGCGGGATTAATAGGAATTTTTGCCTTTTTGGCTTGGTATGCGGGCAGTTTCGATGACCGTAAATATGATCGTTACACAATTCACTTTTCCGGTTCTGTAAACGGCCTGAGTGAAGGCGGCCAGGTGAATTACAAGGGTGTTGATGTTGGGCGGATTACAGATATTCGTTTTGAACCCAGCCGCCCTGACACGATCATGGTGGATGTAGAGGTTGATACGGAAACGCCTGTCACTAAAACAACTGATGCTCAGTTGAAACCGAAAGGTATTACGGGGGTCGCCTTTATAGAGCTGGTCACGGAAAATTTGAATGCTGGCCCTATTGAGCGTCAGCCCGGCCAAAAATATCCGGTAATTGAAGCGTCTTCTTCTACGCTTGACCGTCTTTTTGATGATGTTCCCGAGATTACTGATAATATTTTAAAGATTACCGAGAAGCTTGAGGCTGTGGTCAATAAAGAGAATATGGAGGGTTTAAGTCAGACACTCGAGAATATCTCGCGGATCAGTCAGGATGTTTCAAGAGCATCAGCGCATTTTGAGGAAATTACACAAAGGGTTAACGGTATAACCGTGCAGGCGGAAAGTGTGTCTGCCTCTGCCCAGCAAACTGCTGAAAGAACGTCGGAGCTGGTGGCTAGGCTAGATAAAGTTCTCGCCCGTAATGAAAATAATGTTGATCGTTTTTTTGACGAGGACCTTAGGCAGTTTTCCAAACTGATTGAGGAAACACGTGACGCCGCGGCGGCTGTGAATGCCTTGGCGCGTGAATTAAAGGACGATCCGTCCTCGCTTATATATAAGAAACAAAAATCCGGAGTGGAGTTACCAAGATAATGAAGAATCTATATTTATTAGTTCTTACTCTTATCCTTGCAGGGTGCAGTGTTTTAGAGAGGTCAGAAAAGGTGCCTTCCCTATATGTTCTCAAGCCGGCACCTGCAAGTGTAGGTATAGCCTTTGATGGCCCCGTTCCGGAGATCGCTATTCGTAAACCGGAAATAGAGCCGGGTCTGAATACAGAAAAAATAGCTGTGCTAAAAGCTGACAGAACGCTCGATTTTATCAGTGGCGCTAGGTGGGCCGGTCAATTGGAAGACGTTTTGGCAAGCTTCCTCCAGGCCAGCTATGAAAATAAACTTCCTTTAAACAGTGTTGTTGAGGAGGGCTATCAATCCGCGGCGGATTGGGATGTTGTGACGACTGTTCGTGATTTTCAGGCTGAGTATTCCGGATATGAAGCCAGTGAGCCACCTGTTATCCGTGTCACATTTCTTATGACGTTGCGCGACAGAAATAATGGTAAAACACTAAATAAGTTAGTTCTAAGCCGGGTTGTTCCCGCCCAGGCAAATACAGAAACAGATATAATATCTGCTTTTGAACAGGCGTTACGTGAAGTTACCCAAGAAAGTATTCAGCACTTCTTTGGCGGTTTAAATTAGGAAAAACGCATAAAAAACATCTTTTTTTGAAAAAAAATGAAAAAAAGTGAAAAAGATGTTTGACAGGGTCCGATATGTTGGATATATATCCGACCTCGACGCGGCGAAGAACACTTAAACGCTCTTCAAAACGTCGAACAGAAATCAGATGAAAAATCAGATTTGAAAAAAGATATTGACTTTGAGGATTTAATCCTGATAATCTAAATATCTTCATTGAAATATGAGTTTTCATTTTGATACGAAAGGTTGGGTTAGCCCGGCTTTTTTTACGGAGATTTTTTGTCTTCGTTTGGTTCTTGAACATCGTGAGATTGAAAGAAAAGAGACGCAGGCAGCAGGCTTGGATCGCGTATTGGATACACGATATATGACCTGTTAGCATTGCGAAACTTTTCGAGTTACGTGACGCAAAGCAGGTCCTTTTACACTTCTTTATTATTCAATAATGTTTGAAGTGTCTTAAGGATACTTTGAACAATTAATTTGAGTGATTTGAGATGGAATCAAACTTGAGAGTTTGATCCTGGCTCAGAACGAACGCTGGCGGCAGGCCTAAAACATGCAAGTCGAACGAACCTTCGGGTTAGTGGCGCACGGGTGCGTAACACGTGGGAATATGCCCTTCAGTACGGAATAACTCACCGAAAGGTGTGCTAATACCGTATAATGACTCCGGTCCAAAGATTTATCGCTGAAGGATTAGCCCGCGTCTGATTAGGTAGTTGGTGAGGTAAGAGCTCACCAAGCCGACGATCAGTAGCTGGTTTGAGAGGATGATCAGCCACACTGGGACTGAGACACGGCCCAGACTCCTACGGGAGGCAGCAGTTAGGAATATTGCGCAATGGAGGAAACTCTGACGCAGCCATGCCGCGTGAGTGACGACGGCCTTAGGGTTGTAAAGCTCTTTCAGGTGTGAAGATAATGACGGTAACACCAGAAGAAGCCCCGGCTAAATTCGTGCCAGCAGCCGCGGTAATACGAATGGGGCAAGCGTTGTTCGGAATCACTGGGCGTAAAGCGTATGTAGGCGGCTTTTCAAGTCAGAAGTGAAAGCCTGGGGCTCAACCCCAGAATTGCTTTTGAAACTGGATCGCTAGAGTCCCGGAGAGGTTGGCGGAATTCCGAGTGTAGAGGTGAAATTCGCAGATATTCGGAGGAACACCAGTGGCGTAGGCGGCCAACTGGACGGGTACTGACGCTGAGATACGAAAGCATGGGGAGCAAACAGGATTAGATACCCTGGTAGTCCATGCCGTAAACGATGTATGCTAGTTGTCGGGATCTTAAGATTTCGGTGACGGAGTTAACGCATTAAGCATACCGCCTGGGGAGTACGGCCGCAAGGTTAAAACTCAAAGGAATTGACGGGGACCCGCACAAGCGGTGGAGCATGTTGTTTAATTCGAAGCAACGCGAAGAACCTTACCTACACTTGACATCCTGGTCGGGGGTCTCAGAGATGAGACCTTTCGGTTCGGCCGGACCAGTGACAGGTGCTGCATGGCTGTCGTCAGCTCGTGTCGTGAGATGTTGGGTTAAGTCCCGTAACGAGCGCAACCCTTATCCTTACTTGCCAGCGGTTA
>NZNU01000001.1 GCA_002695035.1 Micavibrio sp.
TAAATAAAATGCCAGAAATCGAAGAGCTGGGTTTTTCATCAAGGAATGTCCAGCGCTTTATTGCTGAATTGGAAAGCCATAAGCTGGTGACGACGCAGCAACGGGGGCGTGGTCAATCGAATATCTACCATGTGGATAAGTCGATACTTATCCACAGCCCCAAACTTACCACGACAGATCTGTCCACTCTAGACCGGACGGATTCGTCCACTCCAGACACGACAGATCCGTCCACACCATATAAAGGAAGAAAAGAAAACTTTAAAAAAGAAATAGAAAAGATAACAGCAGGCCTTGTGCATAACATGCGAATGCCGCGCTGATCCAAAAAAGAATAAGCAAAAACTGATGCTAATTGACTTGATAACCCTCGGAAATGAAGCGTTACTGGTGTTAACAAAGGAGCAAAAACGATGACAAACACACAAGAAAAAAGAACGGCGCTGGACGCCTTTATCGAACACAAAGCCCGCATTGACGAGATGCTGGAGCGCCTGCAAGCGGCAAGCGCAGATCACTTTGAAACCAGCCCCGATGACATACGCTGGGGCGACGCAGGGTTTTTGGCGGATATTGCCAGTGACCTGCAACACATCACCGACAGGGTTTTCAAGGAGGGTGAATATGCCTAAGGCCACTCAACAGAACATTGACCAGCTTTTAATCGAAATCGCCAAGAAGCATTTGAGTATTGAAACGCTGGAGACCAGAAACAGCGACAGCCTTGATTTTCACGATGTGGCCGTTTGGGCTTTGAAAGAGGCTTTGCAGGAGGCGTATGAGGCAGGCTTAAACGCCAAAAGATAACGTATCTTATTATTTGCATTAAGCTCTATAAAGACAACAATAAGATACATTAAACTGTTTTAGGCTTGATTTTTACCTCAATGTATCTTATTATTTACATTAAGCCATATAGGGTAAAATATAAAATACATTACGGATTAACGACATGAGCAAAAAGACACATCTACCAATCCCCGTGCAGAAAGCTTTAAGACGGCTTGGCAAAGACATTAGCGACGCCCGCCGTCGCCGCCGCATTGCTATGGAATTGATGTCTGAGCGTGCGGGGTTTTCACGCATTACCTTATCCAAAATTGAAAAAGGTGATCCAAGCGTGTCTATGGGCTCATACGCTTCCGCTCTCTTTGTTTTAGGCATGATTGATCATCTGGCGGGGCTTGCAGACGCATCTCACGATATTGTTGGGCGCGAATTGGAAGAAGAAAGCCTACCAAAAAGAATTCGAGCGCCACAATCTAACAAAGGGGAAACAAATGACTAGCCAACAAATTTATGTTTCCATTGAACTCGGCGCCGAAACATTCAAAGTCGGAAAACTTTGGTTTCACCAACGTGGTGCGAGACAAAGTGCTTCCTTTGAATATGAGCCAGAGTGGCTGAAACATTCAGAAAAATTTGCATTAGACCCTGCGCTCCAATTAACTGAGGGTGCGTTTCATACCACGCCAGATCAGATTTTATTTGGCGCTATTGGTGATTCTGCTCCAGACCGTTGGGGGCGCGTTCTCATGCGCCGTGCGGAAAGTGCGCGCGCCAAATCGGCAGGAGAAACAACGGGCACGCTCTCTGAAGTAAATTATCTGCTCGGTGTAAATGATGAAGCACGCCAAGGCGCATTACGCTTTTCTTTGGAAGATGGCGGTCCATACCTCACACCAAAAGATAAAGAAAGCATCCCACCGCTGATTGATCTGCCCAGATTGCTCTCGGCAACAGAGCGTTATCTCAATGATGATGAAACAGCCGAGGATTTGAAAATGTTATTGGCGCCTGGCTCATCCCTTGGTGGCGCGCGACCAAAAGCATCTGTTCGAGATAAAGACGGCCATCTTGCCATCGCCAAATTCCCGAAAAAAGATGATGAATTCAACGTGGTTGTCTGGGAGGCCGTTGCCCTCACGCTTGCGGAAAATGCTGGTATCACGACAGCAAAATGGCGTTTGGAAACAATCATGGACAAACCTGTTTTGATTTTACGCCGTTTTGACCGCCAATCAGGGAAGCGTGTGCCGTTCTTATCGGCGATGAGTATGTTGGGTGCAAAGGATAATGACCCTCACAGTTACCTTGAAATTGCCTATGCGTTGACGCAAAGCGGTGCAAATCCCAATACTGACTTGGAAGAATTGTGGCGGCGGATTGTGTTTACCGTGTTGATTTCCAACACAGACGACCATTTAAGAAACCATGGCTTCTTGTATGAACGCCATAAGGGATGGCGTTTATCACCCGCCTATGATGTCAATCCAACCCCTGTAGAAATCAAAGCGCGGATGTTATCGACCTCAATTGATTTTGATGACCCCACCGCATCCATTGATCTGGCGCTTTCGGTCATTGATGATTTCAGAATAAAGAAAATACGGGCGCAGGAAATTATCAGAGAAGTTGCCACGGCGGTCAGTGAGTGGCGCTCTGTCGCTACACAGTTTGGGCTAAGCAAGAAGGAAGCTGATCGTATGGCTTCTGCTTTTGAACATGAAGATTTGAAGAAAGCGCTAAAGGAATAGCCATGCTGTCTGTATTACATCCTGAAATACTTTATCATCTTCAAGACTTTAATTATGGGCTAATGCCAATATATTTGCCGGAAGAAAATAAATACATCTTGGTTATAAAAGCTACCAAAGAAGGAATCCTGACGGTCAGTACAAATAATGCATTCAAAGTCTACCTAATAAAGAGTACCTCTAAAGCCGCTTCGCATTTGGGACTGGTCACAGCCTTCTTTGATGACCATGACGAACCGCTTACTATTACGACCCCGCTATTTTCAAACGATGAAATGCTTAAAGATATTACAAATTTGTTTACTCAGGAAAAATTCGAAGTGTATTTCTTTGATGAAAATAATTATGAGCTACTAGGCGCAAAAATTCATAATGAGCATTTCAACAGATTTTCCAAAGAAATAAACACGGCTACTTTACCAGAGTTTCAACAAAACAGCACTTTAGACGTCTGGAAGAGTATGGAGCGCCAATTTGGGTTAAGAACCGTCGATGATGATTGTAACGCGTATGAAATGAAACTTGAGGACAGGCTATATCCAGATGATGTGATGATCATGGATATTCGGGAGAATTTTTCTGGTTTCAATGATAGTCAAAATAATATTGCCCTCACCAGCCTAGACCGTGACGGAGACCCTGGTCCCATGCAAGAGAAAGACATAGCCAGATTATTCAGACGTTTGTTTGAAAAGAATGAGATCTTCCTGAATCCTTTTCGTGCCGACGATGCCAAAAAAGAGAAGAGAGAACTTGTAGATATTCTGATTGTTACAGAGCATGTAATGCTTTTTGTTCAAGCCAAGGATAGTCCTAATACAGTAGATATGTTGCAACGATCTATTGAACGAAAACGTAAAACTATCCGTGGTCATATTAAAAAGGCGACTGATCAAGTTCGAGGCGCATTATGCTATGCTCGAGATAATGATGGCATTACTATTTCTATAAACGATAAGCCAGTAACCATAAAGCGTGATGGTAGACAACTTGTTGGGCTTATAGTTGTTAAAGAGCTGTTTGATGATGATTATCCAGAGTGCAGTGCTCCAGTTTTGAAGTTGGTAAGAGAACTTGACCTTCCAATTAATTTGCTTGATTACCCTCAACTGCATGTTCTAACTCAAAACTTCACCACCCAAGCGGGTTTTATAAACGGTTTGTTTGATGCTCTTGATATGGCTCTCGATCATGAACAGTTTCCAAAATCTGTTTTCAGTAAAAAAATAAATACTTCCTCATAAAAAATGTTCGCGAACATTTTTAGAGCGGACAGGTCGAACAAAAAACGATAGTCTAATCAATACAATCGCCGGAATTGTACCGCAAAGCCACGCAACCATTGACCATGGGCGTGGCTTTTGCTTTTTCCCTTCCCTGTTATAGCAAAAAAGGTACTTCCGGCGATTGAACCCTATGCGGCGGGCTAAGGCGCAGGACTTTTTTAGTCATAGACTTTTTTTCTGGGTGCGCATTTTACGCGCCTGATTGCAAAAACAGCGGGAAATAAAGGCTTTGAGAGGTGCGCACCCAGAAGTGCGCACCCGCCTTTTTATGACTGCGCACCCAAAACCGAAAGGATAAAATGATGTCCACAGATTTGTCTCTGAATGTCGAATATATTTCCGTTGATCACCTGATCCCGTATGCCAAGAATGCCCGCACCCATTCAGATGCACAGGTAGCGCAGATCGCGGGATCGATGACGGAATTCGGTTTTGTGAACCCGATCCTGATCGGCGATGACGGCGGCATTATCGCTGGGCATGGCCGTGTGATGGCCGCCCGCATGCTGGGCGTGAAAGAGGTTCCCGCCATTCGCCTTAAGCACCTGAACGAGGTGCAGCGCCGTGCGCTGATCATCGCTGATAACAAAATCGCCGAAAACGCGGGTTGGAATGATGAATTACTGCGGCAGGAATTGCAGGCGCTGGATGGTGACGAATTCGATCTTGGCCTTTTGGGTTTCAACGATGAGGAGCTGGACGCTTTTCTCAACGGAGACGCAGACGGCGAAGGCCTGACGGACGAAAACGCCGCGCCGGAGGTTCCCGAAACGCCTGTCAGCGTGTTGGGCGATCTATGGCTCTGCGGCGATCACAAAATTCTCTGCGGGGATTCCACGCTGATCGACAGCTACCAGACCCTGCTGGGCGAAGAGCTGGCCGACATGGTGTTTACCGATCCGCCGTACAACGTGAATTATGCGAACTCGGCCAAGGACAAGATGCGCGGCAAATCCCGCCCGATCCAAAACGATAATCTGGGCGCAGATTTTGGCGCGTTCCTTTATGACGTTTGCACCAATCTGATGATGTTCTGCAAAGGCGCGATGTATATCTGCATGTCGTCCTCGGAATTGCACACGCTCCACGGCGCGTTTTCGGAAGCCGGTGGTAAGTGGTCAACCTTCATCATCTGGGCGAAAAACACCTTCACGCTGGGCCGCGCCGATTATCAGCGCCAGTACGAACCGATCCTGTATGGTTGGAAGAACGGCCATGAGCATTTCTGGTGCGGGGCGCGGGATCAAAGCGATGTCTGGTTTGTGAACAAGCCCGTGAAGAACGATCTGCACCCGACCATGAAGCCTGTCGAGCTGGTAGAACGCGCCCTGCACAATTCCAGCAAGACCAAGGATATCGTGCTGGACGCATTCGGTGGGTCGGGCAGCACCATGATCGCTTGCGAGAAAACGGGACGCCGCGCCCGCCTCATCGAGCTTGAGCCAAAATACGCCGATGTCATCGTCAAACGATGGCAGGAATTCACGGGCAAGAAAGCAACCCTGGCCGCGACCGGCCAGGGTTTTGAGGAGTTGGAGAAAGAGCGTTTACACTGAGGCTTCTTCGACCTTGGCTGGGTTTTCCCCGATGCGGTAACGGCGCTCGTCATTGATGCGTTCGCTGGTGACGTTCTTTCCTGCCTTTTTCTGCATGGAAAGGAAGCCGCGCACCGTATGACTCTGCCAGTCGCTGACTTTGACCATCTCTTCGATGGTCGCGCCTTCGGGACGCTGCATTAAGGCGAAGATTTTGTCTTTCTTGCTGCTCTTGGGTTCGGTGATGGCCTGTGTGGCTTCTGGTTTGGGTTTTACGACCTTGGCAGGCATGCTGCGCGGTTTCGGCGCAGGCTTCTTCGTTGCCTGTTTTTTCGGTGCGGTTTTCTTTTTTGCGGTGGCCATGATGATGCTCCTTTTGTTGGCGTTGCATCGTCATGAACGCTTCAATTCGGCATGAAGTAAAGTTGAATAGATCAGGAAAAGTGAGGATTTATGGGGGTTTCCGTCCGTGCTTACGCCCGCCATCGGGGCGTGGCTGAAAACGCCGTGCGCAAAGCAATAAAAGCAGGCCGCATCACGCCCGACAGCAATGGAAAGATCGACGTTGCCAAGGCCGATGCGGCCTGGGAAGCCAACACCGACCACACCAAGCGGCATGATCCGGCAGGATTCAAAGATATCGACCCTGAAGAGGCCATGAATTCCGTCAAACAAACGCTGGCCGAGAATGGCCGCGCCGCGCACGGCATGAACAGCTTCACGCAAGCCCGCACCGCGCACGAAATCGCCAAAGCCCACCTCGCGCGGCAACGCCTGCAGGAGAAAAAAGGACAATTAATCAACAAGGACATGGTGAAAGCACAGGTGTTCCGCCTGGGGCGGCAATTCAGGGACGCATGGGCAAACTGGCCAGCACGCGTGTCCGCACAAATCGCCGCCGAGCTGCAGGTGGACGAGCATGTCTTGCACATGACCATGGAACGCTATGTGCGGGAGCATCTGGATGAACTTGGGGATGCCAAACTCGATCTCGAATGAAGGAGGATATGACAGTCTAGAAATCGAAAATATCTGGCAGCAGGCCGTCAAACCCGATCCGTACCTTCTGGTATCGGAATGGGCAGATAAATACCGCCTTCTTTCTCCGAAATCGGCTGCCGAGCCAGGACGCTGGCGCACCGCCCGCACGCCGTACTTGCGCGACATCATGGATCATCTTGCGCCGTCCTCTCCGGTGCAGCGCATCGTGTTCATGAAGGGATCGCAGGTGGGAGGGACGGAATGCGGCAACAACTGGATCGGTTACGTCATCCACGCAGCGCCAGGGCCGATGATGGCCGTTGCGCCAACGGTGGAGCTGGCCAAACGCCATTCCAAACAGCGTATCGATCCGCTTTTGAATGATGTGCCGGAATTGCGCGAGAAAGTGCGTCCCGCGCGGGAACGCGATAGCGGCAACACGATCTTGAGCAAGGATTTCCTTGGCGGCTTGCTCATCATGACAGGTGCGAATTCCGCCGTGGGTCTGCGCTCGATGCCTGCCCGCTACCTGTTTATGGACGAAATCGATGCGTACCCAGGGGACGTTGATGGCGAAGGTGATCCGATCCTGCTGGCAGAGCGTCGGTCGGCCACGTTTAAGCGCCGCAGAAAGATATTCATGGTCAGCACACCTACCGTTAAGGGCTTATCCCGTGTTCAA
>NZNU01000044.1 GCA_002695035.1 Micavibrio sp.
GTTACAGGCCAAATCTATGGCGCGGAAGAAGCCAAACAACTTTTGGAATTCGTGCAACGCGCCAGCCTATATTATGGATCTGCCGTCATGACGGCCTCTGCGACAATTCTTGCCTTGATCCTTACTGTATTGGGTCTGACCACAGCACATATGAAGAATCCGGATAAAACAACCTTTGTCCGCCTTCATGCGATTGCCGCTTTTTGCGTTTATGCCTTTATTGCCTCAGTTTTCCTATTGCTGATGTCCAGCCTTCCTGTTGACGAGTTCGAGAAAATACCTTCGGATTGGTATCGCTTTGCTTACTATGTCATATGTTTTTGGAATGGGATGCTTGCGGGGTATATTATTTCCGCAATTCTTATCTTGCGCGATACGGCGTCCAACATTATTGCCAATCTGTCGCCGGATTTTGATGAGGAAGGCGAAAAAGACTCTTCATCAGAATAAGTTTCCCTCTGGAACCTTTTTTGGGCCATGGGGTTAGCTGTCTATAAGGCGATGATATGATTGCCAATGCAGCGCAACGGTTTATGATGAACCTGATGATTTTCTGCATTTCCAGTCAGGACAACAACGTATAGGTATGCGTGACATCAATGCCGTTATCATATCACACCATATAAAAAGGCTCCCAATTTAGGGAGCCTTTTCTTTAATTTATAATCACTTCAGTTATTTTCTAAAAGATAGATACTTGGCGAAATCAGTACCTTCATCCCTGTGATATCCACCCATTGTTGCGGCCCACCAGGCAGCAACGGCAGAAACAAGAGAGGTCGCACCCGCACCAAAGGCGAAGATAATACCGATATTTTCCTGATTTGAGTCGAGCGTTTCCATGACCGGGTTAGGGTCACCCATTGCGGCGACGATAGAGCCAACCGCACTCATAAAACCAAGGCAAACCACAACAGCCAGTGTAGCCGTTGCCCAGGCTGTCAGGCCGTAAACCCCGTCGCGCATCTCACGCTCGTGATCTGTCGCACCCAAAACAGGGGCACGCATACGCCCGGCAATGTAGCCTCCAGCCAGAGAAGAGATTAACTGAACCCATATCAACCAAAGGCCGATGGCGATGATCCCCCAAAGCTCAAGGCTCATTCTTCCTTGAAAGGGCTCTTCCGCTGAAAGTCCGATAGCGCTCCCAAATTGTATAAGGACAATTGAAATTGCTGATGCAACAACAGCACCCGCAATAACGACACCCCATTCAAAAGAAGGGGCTAATTTTGTTTTATCTGTACTCATATTTCACTCTCCTTATGCTAGGCCAAGAAATGATAGAATTGCCATAATAATGACAATCAGACCGACGAGGTAAATAATACTGTTCATAGTTTTTTTCCTTTTGTTTATTAATTGCGAAGCAGGATTGCTTCTGTAGATATTTAGAGCTGCTTAAGACTTAAAGCAGGAGAAGAAGGATGATAATGATGGGAATGGGAATCCCTATCAACCACATGAATAACGCTTTCATATATAACGTCCTTTCGTAAGTTTCATGAAGAAGAGTCTACCAATACAATCAGTTAAGTAAAGCTTTTAAATGTGCTGCACCGCAAACTGGCTTTTTATTTCTAAGTTCCATGTTATACTTCTCATATGGCCAGTTTTATAAATAAACAAAAAAAAGAAAATGGTAATATACTGTTTCTAATTTTAATAGCCGTAGTGCTATTTGCTGCACTATCCTATGCCGTTAGCAGTTCCCAGTCAGGTGGACAAAATGCAGACCGGGAAAGATCTACTATTGCGGCATCTACACTTATTCAGGAAATTACACTTATTAAAAATACGATTCAAAGGATGAAAATCCTCAACAATTGCAGTGATGAAGACATTACATTTGTATATGATAGCGACCTTGATAATGACTTGGATAGTGATGATGATTACTGGAATTTAAATCTGCCCAGTACGAAATGCTATGTATTTCATCCTGACGGGGGAGGCTTAAGGTTTCCTGAACCGGCAAAAGATATAGGTGCTGGGAGCGAGATTATATTTACAGGTTTTAACTGGGTTGACGATGTTGGAACATCCGCTGCTGACCTAATCGCTATTACAACCAATATAACACGAACCGCATGTGACCAAATCAACAGAGAACTAGGTGCTCCGACTACCAATGGTGAACCTGTAGAGGAAGGGTCTAATGTCGAAAGCTCCACTTTTTTGGTACTTACATAGAGGCAACCGGCGTGGATGGAATGGATGGGGCATATGAGGGATGCTTTAACGGAACCAATTTCGGTGGGAGTGCCGTAGGCGACACTTACTTTTACTATTCCGTTCTTATTGCAAGATAAGTTAGAACCTCTTTTTATTTGCCTTGATAAAGAACAAAAGGTGAACTAATATGGTTGCATGCAGGACAAAATAGAAACAAAACTTGAAATTCTTGCCGACGCCGCAAAATATGATGCGTCATGTGCATCAGGCTCGGCCGGAAAAAGATCAGCAGGTAAAGGAGAAAAAGGTATCGGCTCGCTGACCGGAGGGTCAGGCATTTGTCATAGCTTTACCCCTGATGGCAGATGCGTTTCCCTCTTAAAAATTTTGATGACCAATTACTGTATTTATGATTGCCATTATTGCATTAACCGCATCTCAAGCAATGTGCGCCGTGCCAGATTTACAGTTCAGGAAGTGGTCGACCTGACACTCAGTTTTTATAAAAGGAATTATATTGAAGGCTTATTTCTTAGTTCAGGGATCATAAAAGACCCTGATTACACAATGGAAAGCATGGTCAAAATTGCAAAATCTCTTCGTCTTGACCACCACTTCAAAGGCTATATTCACTTAAAAACAATCCCTAATGCCTCCCCTGAATTACAGGAGGAAGCAGGCCTTTACGCAGACAGGCTTAGTATAAATATTGAAATGCCAACACAAAAAGGGCTTAACACCTTTGCACCTGAAAAGAATATATCCGACATTACCGGGTCCATGGGTCGGTTAAAGGATAAAATAAGCGAACATAAGACGTCCAAAACTCATACGGGCAAAAAACTACCTCGCTTTGCACCGGGTGGTCAGTCCACACAGATGATTGTTGGCGCAGATGCCTCAGATGACAAAACTATTTTAAATTCTAGTGTCAATCTCTATCAAACACATAAGCTGCGACGTGTTTATTATTCGGCTTTCAGCCCAATTCCCGATGCAAGCCTTATCCTTCCTTTAAAGCCCGCCCCTTTGATAAGGGAACATAGGCTCTATCAGGCCGACTGGCTTCTGCGCTTTTACGACTTTAGCCTTGATGAAATCTTACAAGGCACAACGAACAATATGCTGGATATGGACCACGATCCGAAACTGGCATGGGCACTTAGAAACCGCCACCTTTTCCCTATTGACATCAATAAAGCTGATAAAAAACTTCTTTTGCGCGTTCCAGGTTTGGGCGCATTAACAGTACAAAAGATTATCAAGGCACGAAAATATTGCAGTCTTTCCTGGTCCGACCTTACGAAAATGCGTGTTCCGCTTGGCAAGGTTAAGCCTTTTATAACTGCCAGTGACTACCGCCCTCCGGCTTATTTATTAGACATGGAAACCTTAAGCCATCAATTAAAACAAACTGAGCAGCTCGATTTGTTTGGCAGGGCTGTATGAAAACCATCCGAATAAACACCCTCCCCGGTTATGAGGAATGGAGAGATAACGCAAAGTCATGCTTGCTCAACTATATTCCCCCTTCTTCAATTATATGGAAAGGCGCAGAGCAAACGCAGGATGAATTGTTTAAAGAGTTACCCGAAAATTCGAAATCTTCAGCGCGCGCCAAAAATGAACCAATACTAAAAGTTCCTAAAAGTTTTGTTGAGCTCGCACAGACTGCTTGCTGCCACAATACGCCGGAAAGATTTGCTCTGCTTTATAAAATTTTTTGGAGAATTAATTTCGAAAACAGAAAGCTTTTAAATCAGTCTTTGGATGATGACCTTATCCTCTTAAATAAAATGGTAAAGGAAGTTCGCCGCGACAGCTATAAAATAACAGCTTTCCTGCGCTTCCGTGAAACTGTATATGACGGCAGGGAACATTATGTAGCTTGGTATGAGCCTTTTCATTATACCTTGGAAAGGTCTCTCCCTTTTTTCACTAAACGGTTTCGTAACATGAATTGGTCTATTCTTACCCCCTATCGCGCGGCACATTGGGATGGTAAAAGCTTATTTCTTCAGGATAACCCGGATCCATCACAACTGCCGGAAGAAGACAAAATTGAAAAATACTGGCTTACCTATTATGCAGGTATTTTTAACCCGGCACGGGTAAAGAAATCCGCAATGCTGGCACAAATGCCTAAAAAATACTGGACGAACCTTCCTGAGGCAAAACTCATCCCTGACCTTCTCCAAAATTCCGAGGCCAAGGCCAGAGAAATGATTGATAAAATCAAAAACTAATCTTTGAAATAGTCATTTATTGACATAATAAATTGGTTTGTGATATAAAATATCTTCATTCTTTGGCGAGGATAAAAATGGCAGAAAAAACACAGACATTGCAAAGACTGGGAAATTTCGCAAAAAAACGTCCCTTAACTGTTCTTTTTTCAGGTGCATTGGCAGTGGCCTCCGTACCGATTGTTGACAGCCTGCTTCAGGGAGACGAAAACCCAAACGCACAATGTGAACTATCCGACTGGAATGAACTTGAAAACATTCTTTGGCAGGGCGGCGAGGATTCCGAACGTCAGAACACGATTGAAAATGCCGGAATCTACATTGCCACAAATTCTGCAAATATTTCCGAAGAAGAAGCCGGAGTTGCTCTCGTATCACTTGCATATTGGGATGCGGGTAATAACAGAAATGCTGATTTTTCAGAATTGACTTCCGCCCATGATAACCATCCAATCGTGCGCTATTCAAAATTTATATATAATATGCGGATTGATGATTACGATGCAGCACAAGAGGCTTTAACGGACGCCATCGATAATGATGCACTAGGATGCGCAGATAAATGGGATACAAATAAAAGACGTTACCTTCTGGCCCACCGCGCTAAAAGAAACGGGGAGATGTCTGCCGCTTATAAAATAGCGCGAAATCATAATGCAGAAGATACCTACACAAGAGTGGAGATGGAGTTTCTCGCCGGTGAAATAAAGCTTCGTGAGGGTGATGCAGAAAAAGCCATTGATCATTTCAAAGAAGCGCGTTCCTTTTCGGGGACGCCTATTTCTGTTTCGCGCATGGAATACTACACAGGGCGTGCCTATGCCGCGATGGACGAGAGCGACAAAGCAACGAAGCACTATGAATTGGCCGCTGAACATCCCACTGCTTTTTATGGGCAGGTTGCAGCAGCAACATTAGGCACAAGCCTTCGCTTCAATCATTCTTTAGGAGCCATTGGCAGCCATCGAAACCTTAGGCATGAACTTCGCCAATACCCATCTTATGAGGGAATAGAGACTGCATTACGGACCAAAGAGTATGGTGACGCGATAGACGGCTTCGAAAACCTTATTGAAGAAATGGTATTAGATAGAGATTTGAATGATCCGGATACGAGGGAAATACTCGACACACAAATTGCGTGGTTAAGTCGACAGATTATGAGAAATGACCGTCAGGATATTGCTTTGGTTCTGGCAAAAAAAGCATCAGAAGCAGGTCTCACTATAGACAGTCTTTTATTTCCTGAAGCAGAAAGATATAAGGATATCCTGGAAAAAGAAGCCGAAAGATCGGGCGCTGACGCCGCTCATAGCTATGCCATAGCACGCCGTGAAAGCATGTTTTATCCCTATGCACAAAGCCCGGTCGGCGCCACCGGCTTAATGCAGGTAATGCCGTACACCGCCGAAATTGAAGCCGAAATCAATGACGTTCACTATTCCGAAGATAAATTAACTGATGCCCGTTACAACGCGCGCCTTGGCACATCTTATTTGCAGTCACTTACAGATAATTATGGTGGCTCAGCACTTATGGCAACAGCGGCTTATAATACCGGTCCGGCCAATTTGAGAAACTGGGTCAGGGGCGACATGGGCGACCCGCGCAAACTCGGCACACTTGAAGAGATTGTAGACTGGATTGAAAGCATCCCTTACGAAGAAACACGCAACTATGTAATGCGCGTAACCGAAGGCATGGTCGCCTATAAGAATATTTATCAAGGCCAAAACGCAGGTATAGACCAGATTTTGCGCTCTGGACAGATATTGCCCGGCACAGAACTTGACCCTCTGCCATTTGATATTCCTGATGATCCGCCACTGGCTTATGCAGCTTCGTTTGATGCCTGCCCGGATAAACTTCTTTTCTCACATCGCGCAGATGAACTGGCGGTACCTGCCTCTCTTACAAAAGTTATGACGCTCTATATAGCCGCGCGAGCAATGACAAATGAAAATACAAATTTTGATCTTGATACAAAGGTGCGCGTTCCACAAATTGCCATGAGAAAGTCACGGGGTCTTGCCTCTTTTGATCTTGAAGCTGGAGAGCGGTTTCCATTGCATATGTTTATGACAGGTACAGGCGCAAAATCAGATGCCATTAGCGTAATTACAGTTGCACTTGCAACTGCGGATGCATTGGGCTGGAAGGGAAGCGAGGCGGAGAAATATTACCGCTTTGTTGGCGCGATGAGAGATGTCGCTGCCGAAATTGGCATGAATGATACATATTTTATGAATGTTACAGGGGATAACGGAAATTACGGAACCCCTGAAGATTTCATAAAGTTGATGAATGCATTCGAAAAAGATGCGCCCAGAACTTTTCATGTCGCGCTTGGCCAGACAAGATTCAGGCTTCCGGGGATGACAGGCGGGACAACCCCCAGCAGTCGTTTCCAGCGTCGACACCCGGATGACGTTTTAGGTGCGAAAACAGGATATTTGAAAGCGGGCGATTTTAACGTTGCGTTCAAATCAAAGGCTGGCGCAGGTCACCTTACCGGTGTTGTTTTTGGTGCCGATAGCCCGAATGAGCGCGCTTATGTTTCAGAAGCAATGACTCGCGCCGCAAGAGGCGTAAATGTTGAGAGTTTTTGCAGAACAGGCCAATCCAAGACAGCCTTACGGATAGCTGGTTAAGATCTCATATAACGGCGATCACCCTTACTAAAAGTCTCGTAAAGAAAGCGAAGCTTTTTCAAAGGCTCATCTTCACTGTCTACTCGTAAATCCACAGGATAAAAACGCTGAATAGGATAAGTCAGCTTATAAGCTTTGACAGATGCGGCCTCTTGCCCCCTACTGTCTCCACCTGCTTCCTGCCCGGCTTCCAATGCAGCGATAAGACGTTCAACGAAAGAATGACCATGTCCTTTTTCAAAAGCCTGGATCATATTTTCAACAACATTCGCAGAGACAAGCGTATTTCCTGCAGCAGCACAATTTTTACCAATTTTCTGATAATGCAGGTTAGTACAATTCTTACCGCTATAGACGTAAAAATTTCCATTCAAATCCGCCAAAATGCATTGGCGATGCTCTCTCGCATCATCTGTTGAAAGTGCCATCTCCACAGCTTCAGCCAGCGGGACTCCCTCTTCCATGCGATCAAGAATGCGATGTGCGACTTGTGCATAGGAATGGTTTTGAAAATTAACAAGCCCCACACCGGGTTTAAAAAACTGAACACAACCTCCAACGCCTGTCCATTTGCTTGCCACGGCAGAGCCAATCATTTTTTCATCTGGATCAAAGCCTATAATAGAAAATGTCATATGTTGAGCCTGACTAGAGCGCAAGCTCTAATAATACGGATTTAAGGAGATTTGTTCCCTTTTCTATATCTTGCAAAGATGTCGCCTCATCTGGTGAATGACTGACGCCACCTATACTGGGTACAAATATCATAGAGGTCGGAGTAATTTTGGCCATATTTTGGCTATCATGAGCCGCGCCTGAAGGCATAACCAGATAATCCAGTTTCTGCTTTTCTGCTATATCTGAAATTTGCTGTACAATCTCTGGAGAGCACGGTGTCGCCTGAATAGCTGATAAAGGGTTTATGCTCACTGTAAGACCAATTTTCTCAGCCATTTCATGCAATGATTTATAGTAAACTTTTTCAAGCCTATCCAAAACTTCCTGATCAGTGTCGCGTACTTCTAATGTAAAAACACATTGCCCGGGAACAACATTTGGTGATCCGGGGTAAAGCTGTACTGAACCTATCGTTGTTCGTGAGCTTTCTTTTCCATGCTCTTTTAAGATACTGTCTATACGTGATGCAAATTTAACAAGGCCTTGGAAGCTGTCGCGGCGCATACTCATCGGTGTAGTACCTGCATGATTGGCTTGACCGTTAAGTGTGACTTGCCACTTGAAAAGGCCTGTTATGCCGTCAACCACCCCTACAGGAATTTGTTTTTGCTCAAGAACTGGCCCCTGCTCTATGTGGAGCTCGACAAAGGCTTTAAAATTTTTCGAATTTTCTTTGGCCTTTAACACACCATCAGGATCAAACCCGTTTTTTGCCATGCAGTCGGTCAGTTTTTCGCCATTTACATCAACCGCACCCTCAACATCTTCTTTAGTAAGCAGCCCCGCCATAGCACGTGATCCAACCATACTACCAAAGCGTCCTTCTTCATCGGAAAACGAGATAAGCTCAACAGGATGCGTTAATTCTACCCCCTCTTCCCGTATGCTTCTAATGGATTCAAGCCCTGCAAGCACCCCCAATGCCCCATCAAGGTGACCCGCATTATTAACCGTATCTATATGAGACCCCGTCGCTACAGCGGGTTTTCCTGCCTCTCCACCCCAACGCCCACGAATATTTCCCGCCTCATCAACATGAACTTCCAGCCCGGCCTCCTTCATTTTCTGGATAAGCCAATCAGAAGCTTGTTTATCTTCGTCGGAAAAAGCTGGGCGCGACAGCCCATATATTGTTCGACCAATAGTGGAAAGTGTATCAATATCTTCTTTAAGGCGTTGGATGTTAACAGACATGGGTCTCCTTTTGAATTCAAATGGGTTGCATGCGGATACGTTCAAAAAAACAGTACAGGCTTTTATAAATCAGGGCAAGGCGCACCACGGAAATACACCTCAGGCGTTTATCTTCCTTCTTTTACATCTGGCTAATGTTTGCCTTCATTAGGAGGGATTGATATACTTAATAGATGACACACAGAGATAGCGGAAATGTTTTATTCCTTATTCTTATTGCTGTAGTTTTGTTTGCCGCCCCTTTCCTATGCAGTTACACAAAGTACGCAAGGAAGCGGGGCTTCAGCAGGTGAAGAAACCTTGTCTTTAAAGGTAACCGAGCTTATGAGCCAAATAAATTCGTGGCAACAGGCCTATAGGCGTTTGAAAATCATCGGTTCATATGACCAGGTTTATTTTGGCAATGAGGCCCCCAACACCAATGGTCAATGTCATTACCCCTCTGTCGGTGCGCCTGAAACACCCTGTTCGACGATAGGCCTTTTCCATCAGGGCAACGGGCTGCCTTTTCCATATGTACCGACTGAATTATTGAATGATGATGTATCATCATCTGAGCAGATACTTGAAATGTCTTACCGCGGAACTGAGCTTAATAACAAAGATATGGGAACAAGCAATTCCGATCCATATATTATGATATCCGACATCAATGAAGAAGCTTGCGTAGCCCTTAACGGAGATGAAACTATCAACTCTTTCAGCTATGCCTTTTCTGTAAACCGTGCAGAATGGAAATTTCCACGAAAAGCTAATGGATCCTACCCCAGCATAGCTGTTAGTTCTGGCGGAAAAATGTTGATAGATAATGAAGGTTGCCTAAGAAAAGAAGCTACATCAGATGATTACAGATTCGTATATATGCTGGATGCATTTTAAAACCTAGTCATATCCCTAAGGCAGGATTTTCTCACCGTTCCAATCAAAACATTTACCACTGTCTTGAGGTTTCAGGTTTTCCAAAACTTCCAAAAGATATCCGGCTGCTTTTTCAGGGGAGAATATGTCGTGTTTAACATTGCGTTGAAAAGGCTTTGATAACGCTGTGTCAACTGTTCCAGGATGGAGGCCAACAATAATTGCTTCTTTATAACGTCGGCGCGTCTCTATTGCAGCTGTTTTTATGATCATATTTAACGCCGCTTTTGAGGCACGGTAAGAATACCAACCCCCGATTCCATTGTCGGAAATACTGCCGACACGCGCCGACAGGCAGGCAAATATTGATTTTTTGTCTTTGGGAAGGCGGGGTATAAAATGTTTAGCAACGAGCGCAGGACCAAATGTATTTACATTGAAACATTCCTGCATGGCAGAAAGGTCAATATCTCTTAATGATTTTTCCGGCAGACCTCCACCATCACTCAGCATTCCGGAAGCCACAATAACTAGATCAATTTCAGTGCCGCAAAAGTCTGCGACTTCTTCTACACTTACCTCATTTGTAATATCTATTTTATAAGGCTTTATTTTATCATCTTTGAAAATGGTCTCCTTACGCGACAATGCGTAAACAGTTTTCACTTTTTCCATCTCTGAAAGGTTTTTGACAAAAGCCTCTCCTATGCCTCCACTTGCACCAATGACTACAGAAGTAAGTTTGTTTTCTTCCTTACCCATTAAAAATGCTTTCGTAGATGTCAGGTTTAAACCCTAAATAACTTTGTCCTTTATGAATTAAGAGTGGTCTCTTAACAATTGAGGGGTTGTTCTCAGCCAAGCCCAAAGCGCTTTCCTGAGTGATTTCCGATTTAACATCTTCAGGCAAATTTCTCCACGTTGTTCCGCGCTTATTTATCACATTCTGCCAACCATGCTCGGAAAGAGCTTGCTGTATAATTTCTTTTGGTACGCCTTGCTTTTTGTAATCATGAAAATCGTATGGCACATTATTTTGCTCCAACCAGCCAAAAGCCTTTTTCATCGTATCGCAATTTTTTATACCGTATATCGTTGTCATCGCCATCACCTTGTATATTCTATGGATTTATTAAAACAGGTATTTTGCGGAAGCAAAAAAGCAATTTTAATCAGAATGATATTGGAAATACATACGTACAAGCCCTATATCCGAATTATAGTGCACAAATAACATACGAATGTTACCTTGCTTATAATTAACTGCCAGACATTATTACTTGCGGAGACATTTTGAAAAAACGCTTTTTTCTACTCATCTTAATCGTCATAGCAATAGGCATAATTTGGAAACATGATGCACTTTTAACATCGCTGGGCCTTGGGTCGGAAGAGATAGATGCCTCCGATCGGGCGCAAGTCACAGTCAAAGTCATTACACAGCCTGTTCAGATTACCTCTAATGACAGGACGTTCCGTGCTGTTGGCACAGGACGAGCAAAGTTGTCCATAGGTATATATCCCGCAGTATCAGAAGAGGTTACCGACATTTATTTTGTTGCTCAGCAGGACGTAAAGAAAGGTGACATTCTTGTCCAACTTGACAGCAGAGCCGAGGAATTAGCAGTCAAGGCCGCCCAAGTGCAACTAAAAGATGCCCAAAGCCTTCTAGACAGATACGAGCTGGCTGTGAAGGCCGGCGGCGTGCCTGAAAGTGAAGTCGATGCCGCCCGGGCAGATTTTGAAGCCGCACAGGTAGAGCTTGAACAGGCAAAGTTGGATTTAGAAGAGCGTCAAATAAAAGCCCCTTTCAACGGGGTTGTTGGCATTCCGGCCGTTGACCCCAGCGACAGGGTAAATCCAGAAACCCTTATTACTAGCCTGGACGCCCGCGACACGTTATATATTGATTTCGAAGTACCGGAATCCCTGGCTGGCGCTTTGCAAAATGCTGCTGGCGAAAATCGTAAAATAACAGCCACGACACCCGCCTATTTATCAAAACAATTTGACGGGGAAATCTCGGCTCAGGAAAGTCGGATTGATCCTGATCGCAGAACAGTTCTTGCCAGAGCTGAAATTGATAACAAGGAGGATTTGCTTCGGCCGGGAATGTCATTTGAAACAGAGTGGGATATAAAAGGCGAAAGCTATCCGACAGTTCCGGAAATTTCTGTTCAATGGGGACGCGAAGGATCTTTCATATGGTTGATAAAAGATGGCAAGGCTGTAAAGACCTCGGCCACGATTATTTCCCGAAAAGCAGGTCGCGTTCTCCTTGAGGGTGATATAGAAAGCGGTGATCAGGTAGTTATTGAAGGTCTTCAACGTCTGCGACCCGGTCAAAGCGTTGAAATTGTAGGAACGGCAGAAGAATGAAAGATTTTGGAAGTGGCCTGACCGCACTTGGCGTAAGACGCCCCATATTAATCGCCGTTATAAATTTCCTGATTATGTTAGCGGGCCTTGCAGCTTTTATGGGTGTTGATGTTCGTGAACTGCCCAATGTTGACCGCCCGATAGTCAGTGTTCGTGCCGAATATGAAGGTGCGTCCCCCCAGACGATGGATGCTGAAGTCACTAGCATTCTTGAAAACGCCGTTGCGCGCGTGTCCGGTTTACGAAGTATTGAGTCCTCCAGTGAAGAAAACAATATGCGTTTGCGTGCCGAATTCCGTCCCGGCGTGGACTTGAATGATGCAGCCAGTGACGTCAGGGAAGCAGTCAGTCGCGCTGAACGCCAACTTCCAGATGATGTCGATCAGGTACAGGTTGTAAAGGCCGATGAGGACGCGCGCGATATTATTCAACTCTCAGTTTACAGCGATACACTCTCAAAATATGAACTGGCAGAACGTATCGAAAAAGATGTGGTCCCCGAACTCCTTTCTATTGATGGTGTGGCAGACGTACCCTTAAGTGGTGACCAGCCACGTGTTTTGAGGGTACTTATCAGCCCTGAAAAACTAGCTGCATTTCGTGTTCCGATAACAGACGTTATAGACACATTGCGCAATATAAGATTTGATGTTCCCGCCGGAAGCTATAAATCCGAAGGTCAGGATCTCATAGTCAGGGCTTATGCTTCTGTTCTTCAACCCGAGGAAATAGAGGATTTACAAATACGAGACAGCATCCGCATAAGGGATATAGCGAGTGTCTTTTATGCTCCGATGGAAGCGGAATCATATTCTCTATTAAACGGAAGAATGGTTGTCGGGCTTGGAATTGTACGGCAGGCGGGCTCCAACACTATTGACATTTCTGATGAAGTGAAAAAGCGAATAGACCTTATCAATGAGCGCGGACGTGATTTCACAATTGTGACAACATCTGATGACGCCGAATATATTAAAGGCGCTCTTATGGAAGTTGTTTTCACTTTATGTTTTGCAATGACCATCGTGCTTATAGTTATTGCCGTTTTTCTTGGCCAATTAAGGGCCGTTATTATCCCCGCGGTTACCATGCCTATTTCACTCATCGGTGTTCTTGCGGCCATATGGATGTTTGGCTTTTCTATCAACCTTCTGACATTACTGGCACTTGTTCTTGCCACAGGATTAATTGTTGATGATGCGATTGTTGTTCTCGAAAACATTCAACGACTGCGCAGTGAGGGCAAAGAAAAAATGGCCGCCGCTGTCCTTGGTACACGCCAGGTTTTCTTTGCCGTTATTGCAACCACAATAACGCTGGTTTCAGTTTTCTTACCCATTGCTTTCCTGCCTGGCGAGACAGGGCGCCTGTTTCGCGAGTTTGGAATGGTTCTGGCAATTGCGGTTGTCATCAGCTCATTTGTTGCGGTGACCTTGTGCCCTATGATTGCCTCTCGCCTTCCTAACCTTTCTGAAACAAATCAGCATATGCTGAAAATAAGAGGCTTTTTAAATTCTCAAGGCAGAAAAGTCGGCGACAGCTATTTTTCCAGTCTTGAAAAACTAATGGCTCGCCCTCTTCTCGCCATTGCTGTGGCCGCTGGCATCGCATTAGCAGGCGTTATTGGTTTCTTTATGCTAAATCAGGAACTCATGCCACGTGAAGACAGAGGCTCGGTGCGCATTTTTCTGACGGGTCCTGACGGTGCTTCTCTTGCTTATTCCGATGCTCAGGCCCGTAAAGTCGAAGCTGTTTTACAACCCTATAAAGACAAAGGTGTTATAACTGATATTTACTCAGTCATCGGTCGTTGGGACAAAAACCGCGCTTTCATTACAGGTACGTTAAAAGACTGGGATGATCGCGACATACGTGAAGAAGATCTTGCCGCTGAAATAAATGAAATTGTTTCTGAGATGCCAGGCTCACAAATACGTATCTCGCAAGGGAGCTCTTTTGGTGGCGGAGGCAGCGGTGCAGGGTTAGAACTGGCAGTATTGGGGAGCAATTATGAAGAAATTGCAGCAGCCTCTGACCTGTTAGGTGACGCCCTGAGGCAGCGGCTGCCTGAAATTGATGATGTGCGTGTCCAGTTTGATACATCCCAGCCTGAAATTCTTTTCAACATTGACCGTGAAAAAGCCAGCGATCTTAATGTACCTATGGAGCGCATATCCCAGACCTTGCGCGTCATGGTGGATCGTTTCGATGTTATTGATCTAAGCGTAGATGACCAGGCGGTGCCCGTCATGGTGGGGCCCGCGGAGGGAGCCATTGATGATGCAGGCGACTTATTGAATATTTTTGTAACAAATACCAATGACGAGCTGGTCCCCTTGAGTGCATTGATTACGGTGCAGGAGCGTGGTGTATCCGCCGAACTTGACCGCGTAGGACAGCGCCGAGCCGTGGAAATGGATATCGGGCTTAAACCGGGAACGGCCCTTGGTGATGCCATGGCACGCATACGCTCTGTCTCGGATGAAGTTCTTCCCGCAGGTCACAGCCTGATGTTTCTGGGTGAGGCTGCAACATTACAGGAAACGAATTATGAGGTCGCCCTGACTTTTGCAATTGCCCTTCTTGTTGTGTTCCTTGTGCTTGCCGCACAATTTGAAAGTTTCGGAAGCGCACTCATTGTTATATTTACCGTTCCCTTTGGACTGGCTGCTGCCGTATTCGCACTGCTTTTAACGGGGCAGACCCTCAACCTTTACAGCCAGATCGGCCTTGTCATGCTCATCGGCCTGATGACCAAAAATGCCATTTTGCTGGTTGAGTTTATGGACCAGATGCGTGATGAGGGAAAAGATGTACATGATGCAATTATGGAGGGTGTAAAAATACGTCTAAGACCCGTTATAATGACAGTCTTGTCTACAGTCTTGGGGGCGTTGCCTTTGATCTTGAGCGCCGGGCCCGGGTCAGAGGCGCGCGTTGCCATTGGTTGGGTCATTTTTGGCGGGCTGGGACTTTCAACAGTGTTTACCCTTTATTTTGCCCCGCTGGGATATTCTTTAATCGCACCGCACATGAAACCACGCGCCCATACAGGACAGGAACTTGAAAAGCAGCTGGAGAATACCGGATCAAAGGATATGACATGAAGTTAAGAGTTTTTCTGACAAGTGGAATCATACTCCTGTCAGGCTGTGCTGTCGGGCCTGATTACGCACCCCCCGAGATAAGCTCACCACCGCAATTCGTGTCTCAGGATGTGTTAAGTGCCTTAAACTCGGATAAAGATGATAAGACCGTGCCTGTAGATTGGTGGACAGGTTTTCAAGATGACACATTAAATATGCTGGTTGAAAAAGGCCTCCAAAACAATCTCGACATTGCAGCATCCATCGCACGTGTAAAACAGGCGCGAGCGGTCATCAGACTGGCTGATGCTGGTGATAATTTAAGGGCTGATATTGATCTTTCAGGTGATGTGCAGGAACGTCGTGAACTTGACGGGGATAGTGAAACCACTACGACAAGCGCTTTAGGCGCAGGGCTTGATGTTGTACAACCTCTTGATATTTTTGGAAGAACACAACGTGAAGTGGAGGCCGCTCGCGCTCAGCTTGAGGGGACACAAGCAGAGCTACGCAGCATCGTGCTCCAAACAAGTTCAGATATTGCAAGCGAATACCTCTTACTGCGGGGTAACCAGAGGCAGATAGAACTTTTGCGTGAATCTGTTGACCTTCAGGAAAAAACACTTTCTATCGTTAAAAGCCGTTTTGATGCAGGTTTGTCTCCTGAACTGGATTTACGTCGCGCCGAAACATCGGTTGAAAATTTGCGTGCCAATATACCACCTCTTGAGGCCGATCTGCTCAACTCCAGAAACCGTCTGGCCAGCTTGACAGGAGCATTTCCCGGCGCTTATGAGGTTTTACTCAGCTCTCAGAAAAACATTCCCGATTACGAAAGCCCTATTCCTGAGCTCATACCTTTGGATGTTTTGACAGCACGCCCTGATGTAAGGCAAGCAGAGTCGATACTAAAAGAGTCAATCGCAAATATTGGTGTAGCTGAGGCTCAATATTATCCGATCTTCCAATTGGGTGCGTCTTTGTCGGTTGGCATTACAAATGCAAGCAGCATGCCTGTAACAGAAGTCTTGATAGGATCACTTGCCGCTCTTATTCAACAGGTGATTACAGATGGAGGCGCGCGTGACGCCAATTATGATATAGCAGAAGCTCAAGCCGAAGAAGCTCTTGCAAATTACAGACAAGCATTGCGACTGGCTATTGAAGATGTGGAAATCACCCTTGCAGCAATAGAATCCTCATATCGCCGTCAAAATTCTTTAGAAAAGGCCGTTAATTCAAGCCAGCGCAGTTTTACACAAGCCGAAACACTCTATCAGCAAGGGCTTATTAGCTTTCTGGATGTTGTAGATGCACAACGTGTTTTAGCAAGTGCGGAACAGGCCCTTGCACGTGAGCGCACAAATTACTCCACGCAAATTGCTATTTTGTTCCGCGTTCTCGGCGTGAATGTTGAGCTGGATTCTGATTAAACAGCTTTTAATATTTTTTCGTGGTGCTTTATATGATCACCAATGAAACTCTGGATGAAGTAATAGCTGTGATCATAACCTTCCTGCATCCTTACAATAAGCTTCTGATTGGCTTTCGCACAGGGCTCTTGAAACATGTCTGTTTTTAATTGCTCTTCCAGGAAATCATCATCAGTCCCTTGATCAATTAAAATACCGGGATATTGCGATCGATCGTCAGTTCGCTTCATCATCTCGGTTGCGTCATAATTTTTCCAGCTCATTTTGTCGGTACCAAGATATTTACTGAAAGCATTTTGCCCCCAGGGTGATTGCATGGGCGCAACAACAGGCGAAAAGGCAGATATAGACTGGTAAAGCTTGGGAAATTTAAGCCCGAGCACCAGCGCACCATGACCACCCATGGAATGGCCCAATATACCCTGACGGTCGGCAAGTACCGGAAACTTATTACATATAAGCTTGTTTAATTCAGTGGTAATATAGCTTTCCATGTTGAAATGCTTATCCCAGGGCTCCTCCGTTGCATCAAGGTAAAAACCGGCACCTTTGCCAAAGGCATAATCATCTTCGTCGGGAACGTTGTCTCCTCTGGGCGACGTGTCGGGTGCAGTAATCGCAAGCCCGGCCTCTGCCGCATAGGCATATGCCCCTGCCTTGGTTGTAAAGTTTTCATGTGTGCAGGTCAGCCCTGAGAGAAAAGTCAGAAAAGGTACTTTTCCATTATCTGCCTGAGGGGGCAGAAAAACAGAAAACCGCATATCACAATTCAAGGATGTACTTGTATGTTCATAGACAGCCAAGGTGCCGCCGTGGCATTTATGGTTTTCGATCTCTTTCATAAATAATGTCCTTAATACTCAATCACACTTCGGATAGATTTTCCCTCATGCATAAGATCAAAAGCCTTATTGATATCCTCTAAGGGCATTTTATGCGTGATCAAATCATCAATATTGATTTTGCCTTCCATATACCAGTCGACAATTTTGGGAACATCTGTACGCCCGCGCGCGCCACCAAAGGCAGAACCTCGCCAGACACGACCTGTGACCAATTGGAAAGGACGCGTAGAGATTTCCTTGCCCGCACCTGCTACACCTATAATAACACTTTCACCCCACCCCTTATGGCAGGATTCCAGTGCCTGTCGCATAACCTCGACATTACCGATACATTCAAAAGAATAATCAACCCCGCCATTGGTCAGATCGCAAACAGCTTCGACCACGTTATCGACTTCCTTGGGATTAATGAAATCGGTCATACCAAACTGCGTTGCGAGTTCTTTCTTATCAGGGTTAATATCAATTCCAATGATGCGCGATGCGCCCACCATGCGTGCGCCCTGAATAACGTTTAATCCGATACCGCCAAGCCCAAAGACTGCAACTGTCGAGCCGGGCTCAACTTTCGCATCAAAAACAACTGCGCCAATACCTGTCGTCACACCGCATCCTATGTAGCAAACCTTATCAAAAGGTGCATCTTTACGGATTTTGGCCACTGCAATTTCAGGCATAACGGTAAAATTAGAAAATGTTGAGCACCCCATATAGTGAAGAATTTCCTTACCATCCAGACTAAACCGGCTTGTACCGTCAGGCATAAGCCCTTTTCCTTGCGTCGACCGGATTGACTGGCACAGATTGGTTTTTGGATGAAGACAGAAATCACATTCCCGACATTCGGGTGTATAAAGCGGAATAACATGGTCACCCACTTTAACAGAGGTCACACCTTCACCAATTTCACGGACAATACCCGCACCTTCGTGTCCCAGAATAGCAGGAAAAGCGCCTTCAGGATCATCACCTGACAGGGTAAATGCATCTGTGTGGCAAACGCCCGTTGCCATATTTTCCACCAAAACCTCGCCAGCCTTTGGCCCTTCAAGATCTACTGTCTCGATAGTAAGTGGTTCGCCTGCCTTATAAGCAATTGCTGCACGCGTCTTCATGTAAATAGCTCTCCTTTTTAAAAATAATCGCAACTTTTGATGATAGGGCAGAATAGATATTTTTAAAGAGCAAAAGCGATAAGTCCACCTATAAGCCAAAGATAGGCCAGCATCGCCAGCCAGAAGAGAATTTTTTCACTTAATCTGCTTTTCTCAGAATTAGGTACTCCATGTTTTTTAACAGACCACCCTAAGAGCGTGAGGCTTAGAAAACCAAAAACAGCATTCAGAAAGAGTGTGTAATCAACCTTGAAAAACTCGCGCTCTGTGACACTTTTTGCAGTCGAGGGGTCAGGCAAAAGATCAAAGGCTGCAAAACCGTAATGCATGATAAGGGCCGCACTGACAAGGATTGCCAGAAAAACTCCCAGAATATAGGCCGCCATTTTCCAGCCGTAATATTTGGCCTGTATACGCAGGACGGGAAACACAACAAGATCACTGAAGATGAAGGCCATTATCCCGGCAAAGGCCACACCGTTTCCAAACAAAACGGCCGCCAAAGGTATATTCCCCATAGAACCAATAAATGTAAAGAACGCGGCCAGCGGGCCTATGATAGTTTGCATCAAAATTTGCCAGAACGCAGGGTCATCACTTCCCGATCCGATAAAAAGTGTTTGGAAAAAACTTTGTGGTACAAAGGCCGCTATTATTCCGGCAACTGTAAAACCTACTGTTACGTCCTTCCAGACCATCTTCCATTCCATAACATAGCGATGCGCCACTTTTCCCCATCCCTCTTTTGAACGAATAAGTTTTTTCCAATCAGGGACATCTGAAGTTTCCGCATCACCTTCTTCCTGCCTTGCGTGCTCGCGCGCTTTCTTTTCCAGACTTTTTGGAAGCGTTATCTTCACAACCAGCCACATCAGAAGAATGAGCAAAAGACCACCCAGATATTCACCCACCACAAACTGCCATGACAAGAATACCGCAATGATTATTCCGAGCTCTATGACCAGATTGGTTGAAGCCAGCAGGAACGCCAGAGAGGGGATAAGGCTTGCGCCTTTGGTAAATAATGACCGGGTTGTGGCAAGTGCGGCGAAACTGCATGAGCTGGAGATAAAGCCGAAGAACGTACCCAGCGCCACACTTTTCGGCCCCGCCTCCCCCATGCTTTTCTTCATGCGCTCACGCGTAACAAAGACTTGTATCATCGAGCTTATCAGATAACCAAGACCAAAAGCCCAAAAAGCCATCCAGAACAAACCAAGCGTTGTTGTCGCGGCCTGGCCGTATGTTTCCAGGAAATTATTCATCTGCAGGCGTGGATACCTTATAACTCTTCAGGTTTTCTCTGTTTTCAAAGTAGTACACTTTATAATCGGCATCCGCACCAATTACGGCCTCGGTCTTATCGACCTCTGCCCCGCTTACGGGATCAATACCTACGCGGATAGCATCATCATTTTGCAATGCGGCCACACAGCCGGCACAACATCCGTAATAGGTTTTTTCACCAACCTGAACCGGGATCTGCGGTTTTTCAAATAGCGTGTCGTTTACCATACAGACATATTCGGCCTCGACCTCTTTTAGAACCGGGGTGGAGTTTGTCTCCTGCGCCAGTGCGGGAAGTGATATAAAAGCTATAAAAAGTGTAAATAGAAGGTGTTTCATTTTAAATTTCCTTTCTTTGATTTAAAACCAGAATTTGAGCCCTGTGACCAAGGCTGTGTTATTTGTTTGTTCGCCATCGGCCTCTAACATATCTTTTGTTTCACCGAGATTTTGTTCCCAGCTGACACCGATATAAGGTGCAAATTTCCGGCTGAACTCATATCTTAGGCGAAGACCTGTTTCAAAGCCCGTTATACCTGAGCCGATATTGTAGTCTTCGACATCCTGCACGGCGACTTCCGTTTCAAAGCGCGGCTGTAAAATCAGTTTTTGAGAAAGCAGAAGATCGTATTCGGCCTCTAATATACCCGAAACATCTCCCTCATCACTAATATAAGATGTAGCCTCGACTTCAAACCAGTATGGCGCCAACCCCTGTATACCGAAGGCGGCAAAGTCACGGTCATCGGCACCGCTCAGAAAGTCATGGCGAATACCGGCCTGTATATCCCAGAATGAAACAGCATTGCGGCTGTAAAGCGTTTCAAAGCTCGTTTCTTCATGTTCATCAGTGCTTGTATTATATTCTCCCTCGGCTTTGATCCAGAGCTTGTTATAATCATTTCCAACCCAGCCCTGCATATCGTAAAGCAATGCATTATCGCCTTGCTGAAAACGCTGTTCAAGGCGATCACCGATCACCTGATAAAAAATCTGGTCATCATGGACTTGCTGCGTGCCAAAATTCGTTTGAGCACCCTCTTGCTCGTCATCAACCACTTTTTTTATCGGTTCCCCGACTTGCGGATCGGTTGTAATGTCGTGATAGTCATCCGGAAAATTTCTATCTTGGGCATAGGCCGACAGCGGTAAGCTGAAAACGGCCAGTATTAAAAGTAAATAGTTCATGGTTTTCATCCTTCCCTGTTTAAGCAACCCGCACGGCCTGCATCATGCCAGCTTCCATATGATAAAGAAGATGGCAGTGAAACGCCCAGTCGCCTTTTTCTATCGGCGTAATCAATACCGAGAGTTTTTCTCCAGGCTTCATTAGAATTGTATGTTTATAGGGCAGATCGTTATGGTTATTCCCATTTTCCAATTGCATCCACATGCCATGCAGATGGATGGGATGATCCATCATCGTGTGGTTGACCATATAGAGCCGCAGGCGCTCATTATGCCGAAACAAATAAGGCCCGTCCTGCTCGGTAAATTTTTTACCGTCAAAGGAAAACATATAACGCTCCATATTGGCGGTCAGGTTAATGGTCATCTCCCTGTCCACGCTGGGCTTATATTGTTGCGGCTCATTCGACACGAGATCTTTATAGGTGAGAACCTTCCAACCATCCTGCCCAAGACCAATCCCTGGCTCGTGTAAACGATCCTGCGGATCGGTGATGACCATCACAACATTTGTGTTGGATTTATCTTCCTTAAACGGCTCAGGCCCATTCGGCCCCGGGACATGAGGATTTTGCATTTTTTCGCCATCATGTTCCATATGATGATGCATCCCGCCATGACCCATGGCTGTTTTGGCCAGATCGGCATCATCCATATCCATCATCATACCGCTGTCCATATCCATACCGGCCATCATGCCGATATCGCTCATTTTACGAACGGGGCGCGGGCGCAATGGCGGGACAGGTGCACTTAATCCCGGCTCAGGTGACAAAGTCCCCCGTGCATACCCGCTTCGATCCAGACTTTCGGCAAAGATTGTAAACGGCCTGTCTGCGCTCGGTGTGACTAAGACATCATAGGTTTCGGCAACACCAATCCGAAATTCATGGATTTTAACGGGCTTGACTTTTTTCCCGTCCACCATGACCACTGTCATGTCAAGGCCGGGAATACGCACATCGAAATTACTCATTGCTCCTGAATTTATAAAACGCAATCTCACTGTTTCACCGGGGTTAAAAATGCCAGTCCAGTTCATTTGCGGCGAATTGCCGTTCATCAGATATGTGTAGGTTGACCCTGTAACATCGGCCAGATCAACGGGAGACATCCGCATCTTACCCCACATCATGCGTTCATCAACCGTCTTACCCAAACCCTTATTTGAAACGTCATCAAAGAAATCCCAGACAGTACGCTTTTGGAAATTGTAGTAATCGCCACTGCGCTTTAAATTTGCAAAAATCATATGCGGATCAGTAAAAGACCAGTCGGATAACTGGACAACATAGTCACGATCATATGAAAACGGCTCAGGCGTTTTGGGGTCAATGATCAATGGCCCATAAACACCCGTTTGCTCCTGAAAAAAGGAGTGGCTGTGATACCAGTATGTGCCCGCTTGTTTGACTTCGTATTCATATTCGTATGTTTCACCGGGTTTAATACCATCAAAGCTAAACCCTGGAACGCCATCCATATTGAAAGGTAATAAAATACCATGCCAGTGAATGGAAGAATGCTGTGTATCCATCATGGAATTGGTTACATTAAGTCGCACATTATCACCCTCGCGAAAGCGTATCAGAGGGCCGGGAACAGTGCCGTTAACTGTGGTTGCACGCCCTTTACGCCCGTTAATTGTATGTGGTGCGTACCCAATATTAAGATTGTAGAGTGATTTGGCTTCAATATGGCCTATCCCCATTTGATCAACTGCATTTGATGCCGTAACTGTTTTTGCCCAGGAAGGCAGCGGAAGCCCTAAATTAAGCCCTGCGGCAAAGCTTGCGCCTGCAGCCCCGCCTATAAATTGTCTTCGTGAAAGTCGTCTTGATGTCATGTCTTTTTTCCTCATATATAACTTAGAAACGCAGAAAAGCCCGCTCTTCTTTAAAAAAAGCGAAGATAGGTACTTAACAAGAATTTAAATGCGAAAGCGCTGTGTAGACAAAACCACAGAGACTTGAGGATATACAGGCCGACTTGTTACATGAAAAGGTGGCCCACGTATCGCGTTATTTTCACTGAGTGAGGCCAGATCGGAGGGGATCATATCCAAGGATGGATAAGCTACGGACTCAATTTGTAAATTCGGCTTATCAAAAGTTACATCACTTGCTGTTTGCAGATCGACATTCATGCAATCCAGAAGAAAATCAACATGCCCCATTTGCCGGTTGTCGTCTTGGGTGCTATGTGTGTCATGCTCGGCTTTATTTTGCGAGTGACATGGCTTTGAAACAACCTGCTTTTCTTCCTTGTGACAGGTCGGCATCGCACATGCCAATGAGGGCATGACGACAAGAAGCAACAAAAATGCAAATAACTTAATTTTCATCCATGGAAATAATATCAAAAAAATCAGGTAATTTACCAGCGCAATTTTAACCTTTCCGCAGCCGGTCAAGGATTACGCCGGTATATATCAATCATTTACTCATCAGACATATACTGTTCATCTGTTACTTCTTCCATCCAGGTAACAACCTCATCTTGGTCATTTGGGGATTGTATAGCTACATGAGACATTTTGCTGTTTGGCGCTGCGCCATGCCAATGTTTCTCACCGGCCGGAAACCAGACCACGTCGCCAGGCATAAGCTTTTTAACTTCTCCGCCCTCTGACTGAGCACGCCCCTCGCCCTGTGTAATAACGAGCGTTTGGCCTTTGGGATGCTTGTGCCAGTTTGTACGTGCGCCTGCCTCAAAATTTACAACAGCGCCCTTGTATTCGCCGCCTTCTGATGAAAACATTGATCCGATTGTTACATTACCTGTGAAATTTTCTTCAGGTGCTTGTGTGAGGTCTTCCGTTTTAAATTCAGTTACTTTCATTGTGTCATTCCTTTCCTCATTTGCGTTTGCAGACGATATACCCAAAACAAGTACCGCTGCGCTCATTACTAAAAATTTTTTCATAAGTTTCTCCTTTTTTTGTATTTAAACTGGTGCGTTTTCCGCAATCAGTTTTTCAGATTTAAGCTCCGCCCAAAGATCAGCAGGCAATTCTTTTTTCATGGATTTTACGTTTTCTGCCGGCTGATTGGGTTTATTTGCACCAGGTATAACACTCGAAACTGTTTCAGGTGCGCCACAGAAATGGAGCGCGGCTGTGCGTAGATCTGTCCCGTGTGATTTCGCTATTGCCTCCATACGCGCACGTTTTTCCTTAAAGCCGTCCGGAATATTCCCGCTGTAATTATAACGATCAAACCCTGCCAAGAAGCCGTTATTTAACGGTGAACCAACAACAATAGAAATGCCCCGCTCATCACAGCTGGGAAACAGCTTGGCGAGAGATTCTTCGTGATCCATCAGGGTATATTGGCAGGCCGCCAGATGAAGATCTGCATCAGCCGCTTCGTTACAGCGTAAGATAGGATCAAGTGTATTTACACCCATTCCCCAGGCTTTAATCATACCTTCCTCGCGCATTTTGGTGAGTTCAGGCATTGCCCCCTTTATAGCCTGCTTCATGTAATCCTCATAATTCGAGCCGCTAAAGTCAGGGTTGTCGGGCGATAAATCATGGATGAAGGCAACATCAATCGATGACACGCCTAATCTTTGCAAACTGTCTTCTACGGAACGGCGCGTTGCCTCCGCGCTGTAATCATATCTATAATCAAATGAGTCAGGATCGGCCCATGCTGTTTTTGGTGCTTCAGCGGCTGCTGTTAATATTCGTCCTATTTTCGTGCTGATTTCATAGTCACTTTTTGGTTTCCTGTGTAGTTCCATGCCAAAGCGGCGTTCACTAAGACCCAAACCATACCACGGGGATGTGTCATAATAGCGCATACCTGCATTCCAGGCATTTTCCAGTGTCTCCAGCGCCACCTGATCAGTAACACGAATACCACTGCTTCCTGCGAGAGGGGCACCCCCCTGACCCAGACGATAACTTGGACGCCACTTTCCACCTTTCGTTTTATTGGATTGCTTTAGTGCCGGGGCACTTTTCTGCCCCTGCGCAAATGCCTTCCCAGATCCGCCCATTAAGGCCGGCGCAGATGCAATTACTGCCGCGCTTGTTGCTGTTGCTCCGATGAAATCTCTTCTGCTTACCATTTTTAAACTCCTGCCTTTATCTTTCTGTAAGAACTTACTTAGGACAATCAAATTCAAAATAAACCTGAATATATGTGGAAAGAGCTGTGACCATTAAATTTTCATTAATATTCCTGCTTTAGAATGAAAGAGAATTTAGTGGGCATTAATAAAGTACTTTGATGGATAAAATTTCAGAAAACGCAAAAAATCTTGCTTTGGATTTTGGTGAGGAACTCTCTCCTGCTGAAGAACAATTTTTATTGTCTTTAGAACAGCAAGGCATTTCGCTCACGCCTGAAAACATAGAACCTGCAGCTGGTGAAAACCCGCAAGAGGTAGAGCCTGAACAGGCTAACTTCTTGGAAAACCTTAACAATGAAAGCGCAGAAACCGATGTTCCTGTTTCTGACTTTATAGCAGATAAAGCCTCGTCCCTTTCTACAGAAGCTAAAGTTAGTGATACGGGCCCTAAAACAGACATCGTAATACAGCAAAAAGATATTTCATTGTCAGAGAAAATTTTTCTGAATGAAACCGGCAGCGCCTTTATTCAGGATATAAATCTTGGCAACTCTATCAGTCAGACGGATAGTAACTTTTTCCTATCTTACCAAACACGTCTGAACGGTTCAGAAAATGAGGCCATTGGCCGCTCTGTAACCTTAAGGGCTGAACAGAATACCGAACTACTCGCATTTGCACCTAAAGCAGAGATCAAAGTTGCCGTCAATAAACCGATCATTGGCCAGATCGGCAATGATGAGTTGACCGGCACAAATGCCAATAACATTATCTATGGCAGTCCCCAAGGCACAGCCAACCCGATTTCAAAAATTACACTTAACAACCCGGCTGCAGATCTGTCAGATGCTTTTAGTTTCAACATTACTATCAGTAACGGAATTGTTATCGCTGGCTCAGTGAATGACGACTTTGGCGCAACTGACTCAGGAGCCGCCTATATATTTAACGCCTCCGATGGTACCCTGTTGCACACTATATATAATCCAGCCCCATCTAACGGTGACTCTTTCGGATGGAATACGGCTATAGATGGAAACAGAGCGCTTATCAGTGCCATTAATGATGATACTGGAAGCTCTAACACCGGGTCTGCATATTTATATGATGTGACGAGCGGGGCTTTACTCCACACCTTCAACAATCCCACACCAGGAAATAACGCACATTTCGGTTCATCTGTGGCTCTTAGTAATGATGTTGCCATAATCGGCGCCGAATACGGAACAACGGGTGGTTCCAGACCGGGTATTGCCTATTTATATGACATCAATACAGGAAGCCTGCTTCATACATTAACTAACCCTGCGCCAAATCACATGGACGTTTTTGGTTATACTGTTGATATCAGCACTAGTTATGCGATTGTGGGGGCTTCTTACGATGACACAGCAGGATCGGATACGGGTTCTGCATATATATTTGATGTAGCCACAGGAAGCCTGCTTCATACTCTCAACAATCCTGCCCCAGGCACTGGTGATGGTTTTGGTAGTAATGTCAGCATTTCAGACACATATGCTCTGATCGGCGCGAATGGCGATAACTCAGGCGCGGGATCAGCTTATTTATACGATGTGGTTACAGGAGGTTTACTTCACACATTTTCAAACCCGACACCTGAAGCAAATGATCGTTTTGGGTGGAGTGTCTCTTTGGAAGGCAACTATGCGGCGGTTTCAGCGGCCTTTGATGACACAAATGGCGTGGACAGTGGGTCGGTATATATTTATGGTGCGGAAGATGGCAATTTGCTTTACACGCTAACTAATCCATCCGGTAATGGGGCTGAATATTTTGGTTACAGCATTGATGTAAACGGAAACAATCTGGCTGTCGGCACGCGCGCTGACAAGGCCTATATCTATACAATTGATTTCACGGATACTGATGTATTATATGGCGGTGCCGGAGACGATACCTTATATGGTCTTTTCGGAGATGATATTTTGGTTGGCCAGGCCGGAAAAGATAAATTGTTTGGAGGCGAAGGCGCAGACAGATTTGTTTTTGAAGGTGCTACGGTTTTCAATGGCGTAGACCGCATAGAAGACTTTTCCCTTGGTGAGGGTGATATAATAGATATCAGTGATGTTTTGACAGGGTTTACCAGTGGCGTCAGTGATATTAATGATTTTGTCCAGTTTGTTGCTGATGGCGCAGATGCAGTTATGCAGATTGATGCAGATGGCGCTGCAAACGGCGCCAATTTTGAAGCCGCGGCTCTCATTGTAGGTGGTGCAGGTTTTGATCCGGCCGCTTTGGAAGCCTTAGGCCAGCTTGACGCAGTCGTCTAAGACTATCTTTTCACGCTAATTCAAAAATATTTCTGCTTCTATTCTCATTGAAAGAATAAAACCTATATATTCCTTTAAGTATTTCCTAAATGGTGTTAAGAGATCAAACCATCTCTATCACATATTTTAAATTAGAAAATTATTAAAAATGAAGTCTTTGTCTCTTATTCTTCTTTCGTTTCTCATCATGCTAACGGCTTGCGGAGAAGGCAATAATCAAAACGCCGGACAAGCCCAAGGACAAAGCCAGGAAGAAAGGGCGGCAAGCGTCAACTTTATCACGGTAAAGCCTGTTTCGATCAGTATGACCAATGAGTTACCGGGGCGGGTTGTTTCCTATCAGGTCGCGGAAATCAGACCGCAGGTAAGCGGCATTATTCAGTCACGTCTTTTCGAAGAAGGAAGCTTTGTAGAAGAAGGCCAACAGTTATATCAAATTGAACCGGAGCGCTACCAAGCAGATTACGAAATGGCACAGGCCAACCTTCAGGACGCAAGGGCACGTGTTAAAAATGCGAAAAACCTGGTGGGCCGTTACTCTGGGCTAATAGACTCAAACGCTGTGAGCGGACAGGAATACGACAACGCAAAAGCTACTCTCGATCAGGCGCAGGCCGCTGTCAGTCTGGCACAAGCAGAGGTTAAAACCGCAAAAATCAATCTTGATTATACAAAAGTATATGCCCCTATTAGCGGCTATATAAGCCCTTCGGGTGTTACAAAAGGCGCATTGGTTACCGCGCAGCAGGAAAACGCCTTGGCAACAATACGTCAACTTGACCCTGTCTATGTAGATTTATCACAGGCTGCAGCTGAAGCTAAAAACTTTCAAGAGAGGTTGATGCAGTCCCGGATGAACAAAAGTGATAAAGCAGAATATGAAGTTACGCTTTATATGGGCAGCACAGGCGAAACATACCCTTATAAGGGGAAACTTGATGCAACTGACCTTGCCGTTGATATGCAAACAGGTGCCATCAGGCTTAGATCAGTTTTTCCCAATCCTGACATTATCCTACTACCCGGCATGTTTGTACGCGCTTCTATAGAAGATGTTGGACAATCAAAGGCGATTATCATACCTCAAAAAGCAGCGCAAATTAATCCTGATGGCGAAAAAACCGTGTGGGTCATTGATACAGAAAGCAAAGCAGAAAAGCGCGATATACGCACTGGTGCTACTTACGAAAATAACTGGATCGTTCTGAACGGTCTGAAAGTAGGTGACAAAGTCATCACCGAGGGTACAATGATGCTTCGCCCCGGTGCCAAGGTTGAGGGTGAGGAAATAGATACAGGGCTGCAAACCGATGAGAGTATCGAGGCATCACCCAATATTATTGAAGAGAAAGCCGCTCCACCGAAAGATACGTTTTCTCCACCTGCAGAAACCTCCGACTCCGAGGTCAGGGAAATTAGTGACCCTGAAAGCGAACAGGAATAAGGCTCTTAAACTATGTTCTCAAGATTTTTCATTGCCCGACCCATATTCACATGGGTAATCGCTATGTTTATCATGGGGTTTGGGGCTTTCGCCATTTTCCAGCTCCCCGTTGAGCAATACCCGAATATTGCCCCTCCGAAGGTTTCTATTTCTGCGACCTATCCAGGTGCATCGGCCGAGACTCTTGAAAATACTGTTACACAAGTTATAGAGCAGAATTTAACCGGTATTGATAACCTGCGTTATATCCAGTCACAAAGCTCTTCATCCGGTCAGGCGTCTATCACACTGACCTTTGAGCCGGGAACCGATCCGGATATCGCGCAAGTTCAAACCCAAAATAAAGTTTCACAATCGTTATCAGCCCTGCCCACGATTGTTCAGGAGCTAGGTGTTCCCGTCCAAAAAGCAGGTAGCAGCAGTGCCCTCATTGTCGGCTTTTACTCAAAAGATGGTTCAATGGGGCGTAATGATATCTCGGACTTTCTATCAAGTAATCTTGAAGAACCGCTAAGCCGAGTGGACGGTGTCGGCCAAATACAAACCTATGGGTCAGAGCATGCCATGCGGATCTGGTTAAATCCGATCAGCATGAATAATTATAACATTACGACACTGGATGTTATTCAGGCCATTAATGAACAGAACGTGCAACTGGCCACTGGTGAAATTGGAGGCGCGCCAAATCTAGAAGAACAGCAACTAAACGCAACAATTACGGCGCAATCTTTGCTTACCTCTGTCGAAGAATTTGAAGAAATACTTCTAACTGTAAATCCGGACGGATCGCAAGTCAAACTGGGCGATATATCACGCATAGAAATAGGTACAGAAAGTTACAATGTTATAGGGCGTTGGAACAGGCAAGAAGCCTCTGGTATTTCTATCGAACTTTCCCCAACAGCAAATGCACTTACAACTATTCAAGCTGTTAAAGACAGGGTAGCAGAACTGGATTCTATTATACCCGATAATCTGGAAGTTATTTACCCGATTGATGCATCGCCATTCATAAAAACATCCATTTATAATGTTGTCATCACTCTTGGACTGGCCATTATTCTGGTTGTTTTAGTCATCTTTGTATTTCTCCAAACTGTCAGAGCAACTCTTGTACCGGCTATTGCTATACCTATTGTTTTATTGGGTGCTTTCGCCGCCCTTTATATATTTGGTTACTCAATTAACATCCTCACCCTTTTCGCGCTGGTGCTTGCCATCGGTATGCTGGTCGACGATGCGATTGTCGTTACAGAGAATGTGGAGCGTAAGTTAGAAGAAGACAGCGATCTGCAACCTAAGGAAGCTGCCAGACAGGCCATGAAAGAAATTTCAGGGGCATTACTGGGGACGACGGTTGTTATTTGGGCTGTGTTTTTACCCATGACCTTTTTTGAAGGCTCTGTTGGAGTTATTTACCGCCAGTTTTCTGTTACGATATCAGCCGCTATGGGAATATCCTTACTCGTAGCCCTTACTCTGTCTCCAACCTTATGCGGCATTATTCTACAAAGCGGAAAAGCCGTAAAAGACAAAGGCTTTTTTGGCTATTTCAACCGCGGCTTTGACAAAATGAAAAGAGGTCACGCCCGTACTATGGATAAATTTTTGGAAAATAAAATTGTTTTTCCGTTGATTTTTCTTATAGCCATCATATTGACGACACTTCTTTTCTTCCGCATTCCGACTTCATTTTTGCCCGACGAAGATCAGGGGAGAATGTTTACTTTAATAAACGGCCCTCCCAGCACGACCCTGAACCAGACACTGGAGAAGGTGAAACAGGTTGAAGATTTTTATCTGGACAACACTGATGGCGCCGTAGAGGGGTTATTCGCTGCTGCAGGTTTCAGCTTTTCAGGTAGCGGTCAAAATGTCGGAATATCTTTTATTAAGATGAAAGATTGGGACGAACGTGGTGACAATCAAAGTGTCTTTGATATTAGTAATAAAGCTCAAGGTGCACTTTCATCTGTAAAAGATGCTATGATTATCCCTATTGTTCCGCCGCCGGTTAGTGCACTAGGTAATTCCAGTGGGTTTGAATTTCAGCTCGTTGACTTGGCAGGCCTTGGTAACGAAGCTCTTGCGCAAGCGCAAAACCAATTCTTAGGGATGGCAAATCAAAGCCCCCTTCTGACACAAGTTCGCTTCAATGGGCTTGCAGATAGTCCTCAATATGATCTTGATATTGACAATGTTAAGGCGCGAGCCCTTGGCGTACCGATTGCCAGCATCAATCAGACTTTGAGTGCCGCACTCGGTGGAACTTACGTTAACGACTTCCTTGAAAACGGGCGCGTCAAACGCGTCTATGTACAA
>NZNU01000045.1 GCA_002695035.1 Micavibrio sp.
ACTTATTCACATGGTAGATATTCGATTGACCACGCCCCCGTTGTTGTGTTGTCAGCAACTTATGGCTCTCCAATTCTGTCAGGAATCTTTGCACTGCACGGGGCGACATGCCCAGCTCTTCGCCCAGCGTGGCGAGTTTTGGGAAAGCCTGCCCATCCTTGCCCGCATACTGAATAAGACGCGCACAACAGAGTTTTGCGCCGTGACTTAAATCTGTCCGGCGCAGTATCTCATTCGGGATCGGGGCAAAAGTCAGTTGGCTCATATGCGGGCGGCGATCTTACCCAGCGCGCATTTATACATCTCCCAGGCTTTTGTGCGCCCCACGCCAAACTGCGCGCAGATCAGCTTCCAGCGTACACGTTCCGCCCGTTGCCAGACGAGCTTACGCTCGTCCACCTCCAGCCAGCGCAGCCAAACAAACAGAACTTCCTCCATTTGCGTGATGTCATCCATGCTTGGCCTGATCCGCATCGGCTCTTTTTCCATTTGCAGGATTTCCATCTCATCGCGTTTGATTTTCGGCCACGTGCTGAAATATCCCTGAACACGCTCTTCAGGTAATCGGCGAAGCGTGCGCGCGGCCTCATGAATGCGGTCTTCCACGTATTTTTGTTTTAAGGTGACGGTCTTAGCTTGTTTCATGAGCGCGCTCCATTAATAGGATTTGGCACAATAGGATTTGAGGGGTTGTTAGCGCGCTCAATCGATTTGAGTTTAATAATCCCGTCGATCCAATGCAGGGCTCTGCCCACCTCACGGACTTCCTTGATCAGTTGTTGGCGGATCATTTCCAGATCGTCATCGCTCAAATCTTTCAGATGCCCCACGGGCGTATGTTGTACCCATTTAAAAACGGCATCACCGAGGTCGATTTTTTCTTGTACGGACAGTGTCATGTTTGCTCCTTTTAGGTTTTGTTGGTCCTAAAAGCGCCGGTACAAGATTGGTTTGCCGAATGACGAAGCCCTCACGATATTTTTTTCGTTTTATTTTTCCTCCTGCAATTTTTTGAGGTATTTCCGCAAATTTTGTGCGCGGCTGGATAATGTTGAGCGGCGAATGCCCGTTAGTTTGGCAGCCTCGGATACGCTGTAATCTTTGAGAATATGATAGGTTTCGCGCAACGCGTCAGGCATGTCCCGAATGATGCGTTCTTCGTCTATCACCAATTCCAGCGCCTCAATCGATAAAGGGGCATAGCCATCAGACCACGGCAGATGTGCCTCTGTTATCGTGTCCAAAAGCTCTATATGATCCACATCATCCAGCAGCGTTTCTGATAGGCTCCGCTCTTTTTGACCTGTCCAGTTTTTCTGCGCCTCGGTCGCTATGACCAAGTTACGAGCGTGATTATTGATAACGGATTTAATGAATGATTTTCGATGACCTTTGGCGGGATCGTATGAGGGATCAGCTTTGATAAAAGCCAGCATCAATTCCTGTTCCAGATCCTCAAAATCATCCCGATTAAAGATCGGCATTCGCAACAATTGTTTGACTTTAAAAGCAATAAAAAAAGCGGCGTAGGAGTCTACGCCGCCGTAGCGGTTCTTCGACATTTTTTCTCCTCCGAGTTGTTTTGCTCAGAGAGAAAAAATGCAAAAATAAGCGCAATTAGAAGACGTTATGAACGAATTGGTACAACCATTATTTGGTCAATACCGTCTAACCCTTTAGGGGATAATGTTTTGATATTTATGGATACTGAAAAATCGTACAGCTGTATGATGTTATTGGTCATACAAACGGATGCGCGATTATCGGATGCGAAAACCAAATTGTATTTCTTGTTCATCCCATAATAACGGGAATGGCTTTTCAACATCGCACAGACCAAACCCATCGGGCTGGTTACCATCCAAAATGGCCTTGATGATATTTGGCGAAAGGCGGTTTAGGCGCAAAATACGCAGCACATAAGACCGATTAATATTCTCGATATCGCTGATATCTTCGGCGCTGTTGCATTTACCAATCTTGATCCATTTTTGCCATTTATAGGCTCGTCCCAGCGCTTTAAGGAGTTTGTCATCACGTCTGTTTTCACGATCAAGTCGCCTTAAATCTTGTCCTTGCGGTCCAACGATAACTTTTTTACCGCCCCATTTTTTCATGTTAACTGGCACATGGATCACGATTTTCTGATTATCTGTATCAAGCTGCATTTACGACACCTCCCTTAATTGTTCCTGTTTATTGATAGTGAGCTGAAGCTGGTGGACAACATCTTCAATCCCGCTGGCGCGATATTCGATATCAACACCGTTTGATTTGACGACCACCCGCGAAATCAGTAACTGCGTGATGCGCTTTTGTTCGCCGGGATAGAGCAAATCCCAAAATGACCCGAGCCGCCTTAAACTTTCATGCAGCTCATATTCCTGAAATGCGGGATTGTCTCTCTTCGCATGTCGCCAAACCTCAACCAATATTTTCGGACTGGCGAAGATGGCTTTGAGCTGTCCTTTGATAATGGCATCAATTTCACCTGCAGGAATCCGGTTAACAGGACACTCACCACACATGTGTTGGCGATAGGAGTTGGTGACGTAATACTCATAGCACTTATTCTTTTTCTTGGTGTAGGTCGGCGACATCGCTCCATGACAGCCGCCACAAACAATAATTCCTTTCAACAAAGACTTCGATTTGGCGGCATAAGTGCGTTTGCTTTTAACCGTCGATTTTTCAGCAAGAACTTCCTGCGCTTTGTTAAACAGATCCATCGATATAATCGGTCGGTGCTGTCCAGGGTAATACGTGCCTTTGTGATGAACCTCGGCGATATAGAGCCTGTTTCTCAAAATGGTTTTGACTGTCGCGGTACCATATTTATGTCCCCCTCGGCGCTGGCCTGTACGACTGGTGTAAGATTTTGTTTTATAGCCTTCATCATTTAGCTTTTTCAAAACCAGCGAAACAGAGCCGCCAAGCAGGACATAGGTCTCAAAGATATATTTGACCTGATCGGCCTCAACAGGATTGATGATAAGTTTGCGGTCGACCACATCGTAACCGAGCGGCGGTGGACCGCCCATCCACATGCCTTTCTTCTTTGATGCGGCGAACTTATCGCGGATACGCTCGCCCGTGACCTCACGCTCGAACTGGGCAAAACTCAGCAGGATGTTCAGCGTTAATCGCCCCATGGAATCTTGCGTATTAAAATGCTGCGTGACAGAGACAAAGCTCGTGCCATACGCATCAAACACTTCCACCAGCTTGGCAAAGTCGGCCAGAGAGCGTGTCAAACGGTCAACCTTGTAAACCACCACCGTATCAATGCGACCGGCTTTAATATCCTCAATCAGCTTCTTCAAGCCTGGGCGGTCCATGTTCCCACCTGAGAACCCGCCATCATCATACAGATCAGGAATGATACGCCAGCCTTCATGCTTCATCGCCTCGACATATTTTTCACCAGCCTCGCGCTGGGCATCCAGCGTGTTGTAATCCATATCAAGGCCTTCTTCAGTGGATTTGCGAGTGTAAATGGCGCAACGGACAATTTTCTTTTGCTGCATTATTTACCCCCTCCGATTTTGCGAGATCGTCTATAAGGGCGAGGGTTTTCTTTTTTGCCGAGGCCAAAAAATACATTGCCGTTCCAGCGCGTGCCGGTAATGGCGTATGCAATGCCAGAGAGGCTTTTATATTTAACGCCCTGATACTCGTATCCTTCTTCCAGTACTGTGACATGATGCTCAACGCCTTTGACCTCCCGCACCAGTCTTGTGCCGATGGCAAGGCGGGAAACATCGCCTTTACGTTCTTTCAGGGATTTGTGCTCGGCCAGCGCCTCCAGCCGATCAATCGTCTGCTTGGTCAAACCGCCGTATGATAACTCCTGAATACGGTAAATCAGCTCACCCATCAGATAGCTTTTGTTCGATCTGCTTTTTGGCGGATCATCAAAATAGCGTGGCCATTCTGCCAACAACTCTTTTGCGCTCATGCCTTCAAACTCCGCCGCTGTTCTTACAACATCAATCTTCATGTCTAACTCCTTCATTTCCCTTGTTGTTTTGAGAATTTTTTGTTGTTAGAGCATGAATGCTTCGAAGAGACGGGAAGTCCAGTCAAACCTCTCTTATTATCAAGGTTTTTCAATATGTTGGCATCATCCTGATGATCTCTGGATACGGCCTTGGCCAGAATGGAAGCTATTTCTTTCAAACGCTCATTCGCGCTCATTTCATCGGGCAGTTTTGTACTTAATCGCATTTGAGAACTCCATATTTGTTGTTGCTCTGATGCCGGTACAAAGTCGGATGCTGAAATGACGAAGGCCGATGAAAAAAATTTGAAAAGTTAGAAAACCAGTAAAAAAGATACCATTCATAGGATACCAACCATCATTTTTGAAAATGATTGTAAATCAAGGTGTTAAGGTGAGTACGAAAAGTCGCAAAGGTGCTCAGAGAGGTGAGAGAATGAGAGGTTTGAGAGAGAATTTTGCCCTGTTATTTTTTCTAACCGTGCTCACACGCACAGGCGAAACAGCGCAGAAACACGCTTTTTTCAGGCATAAAAAAACACCCATAAAGGGCGTTTGTTAAATTAAATGGTGGAGGAGGCTGGATTTGAACCAACGTAGACTAAGTCGCCTGATTTACAGTCAGGTGCATTTGACCGCTCTGCCACTCCTCCACTTTGCTAAAAAATCGAGTAGCATTTGAGATATGTACTAAAAAAGGTTTTTGCTTTTATTGTCAAGTGTCCATCTGCATTTGTTGTAAATTTTCTGGCTAAAAGAGGCATATTATGTTAACCTGCATCTTTCGATAGGTGATATATGCAAAAAATTGGTTTATTCCCCGGGTCATTTAATCCTCCGCATAAAGGCCATTTAAGTTCTGTTTTGAATGCGCATACCAGGCTGGGTCTAGATAAAACTTACATGATGCCTATACCATGCACCCCGACTAAGACACGTCTTTTCCAGGCAGCTTTCGACCAAAAAATGGAGATGTGCCAGCTTCTAGCAGAGAATTACCGTGACCAAATAGAAGTTAGCGACCATCTAAGAGATGTGCCTTCAAACGCCCTTGGTTTTTCCAAAGCATGGGTGAAAAGTTTTTCAGATCTCACACAAAAAAACTCTGATACAAAATATCATATTATAGTGGGTGAAGACCAAGCAAGCTTTGCCAGAGGACTGGCTTTTATAATTGCCTTACAAAATTTCAGCGCAGGTACGAGCGAAAATTCAAGTTTCCAGATAACAAGAAAACTCCTTCAGCTTGCAACCCTTGATCCGAATGCAATCAACTTGCATGTAACACCACATGAAAAAAGTGATTTTTCATCGCAAGAGATACGTCGGGGCATTACGATGGGCGAAGATAGATTGCCAGGACTTACAGAAAAAGTCAGGGACTATATAAAAAGAAATCATATCTATACCCCTTCAGATTATGATATATAAAGTCCCATGAAAAATGACAAAAAATTTAAAAAATACCCTAAAAAAGATAAACAGCCGCGCACACCGAAGCTGAAAATCAACCTGTTCGGCCAGCATGCTGTGCGGGAAGCGTGGATGAACCCCACGCGTAAATTTAAAAAACTGTATCTGACCGATAAAACAGCAGAAGGGTTTGAGGAGCTTCTCCATAGTGCACGCAAAAACGGGCTGGATCGCCCGACCCCTCAAATTGTAACGCGCGCCGAACTGGATAAATCACTAGGCGGAGATACTGTTCACCAAGGCATCGCCGCATTGTCATCAGATCTGCCTGAGCGCAACGCGCTGGATCTCATTATAAAACATCGTGAAGATGAACATTCCGTTTTTGTCCTGCTTGATCAGGTGACCGACCCGCACAATGTAGGCGCAATCATGCGCTCGGCTGTGGCGTTTGGCCTGAAGGGTATGGTTTTGCAAAACCGTTTCACGCCGCCTTTGGAAGGCACTTTGGCCAAGGTTGCCTGTGGCGGGATAGAGCATTTACCCGTCGCGCAGGAAGTCAATTTGTCACGTGCGATAGAGACATTCAAAGACCATGGATATACTTGCATCGCGCTGGATGAGCGGGGCGAAAAGACTTTTAAAGGACTTGACCCCTTACCGAAAAAAGCTGTGCTTGTTATGGGTGCGGAGGGACCAGGGTTGCGGCCATCTGTACGCGATGCGTGTCAGGAGGTTGTACGCCTTGAGATGAAAGGCCCACTGCCGAGTATCAATGTATCCAATGCGGCGGCTATCAGTTTTTATGCGCTGACCAACTAAGAGTTTCTTTCTTATTGACTGCCGCTTGTGCTTTGTTTAAATCTTTACTCTTAACATATTACATAAGAGTACTGATTTATGTCAGAAGATAAAGTCAAAAACATGCCCCGCAAGATTAATCCTGCGCAAACTTTCGAAAACCTTGTTGAATGGGTAGGAACCGAGAGCAAAAAACACCACGCACCCGGATTGATTATCGGTATTAGCGGAACGGATTCCCTGCTGACATATCTGGCATGTGCCGAGGCCTATGAGCGGCAGGGGAAAGGTGACCGTGTGCTGGGTCTGCATTTCGACCATCTGGCAGAAGCAATTCCAGAGGCCGGATCTGACAAGATCACATGCCTCAAAGACGAATTTAACTGGGTGGTGCGTGATATTCTTCCTTGGCTAAAATCAGTTGCGCCAGAGGCAAAAATCGAAATTGACCAAAGCTTGCTACTTTTTGACGATAATCAGCGCTGGGGTAAGTTGTTCAGCCGTGCAATCGCCGACGTGCCGCAAGGCGGTGAGATGACCAACCAGCATTACTTCCCCGTGGGCACCCGCAATGCGACCGAAGATTACCTTGGAAGCTACTCCCAGATTTCAAAGGCCGTTAGCATGATGCCGATAGTTGATCTTTTTAAATCGGAAGTGATGGAGATATGTGACTATTTACAAGTCCCGGATATTGCAATGGAAAAAAGCCGTGAGATTGATTGTGCCTGCGGCCGGTTCGATATTCCCGCCTTTCATATGCAAGAACTTGACTGGGTTATCATGAATAAGAAAGGCATGCTGTCCGAGGCATTCCTGAATGAAAATATAGATAAAGACCTTCTTCAGGACATAAATGCCTTTGTGACTGAAGAGCGGGTTTTAAATGCCTTCCGCAAAGAAACACCATACAAGCCAGCCTCAAGCCTGATTGCGGAAATGTAGATGAGAGTGTCCCTCGAATTTGACAAAGCTTACAAAGAAGCGATGAGCACAGCGGCTTACGCTGAGGAAAATCCCGAGGCCGTTGCGTCCTTATTGCCTCGTATCTTATCAGATAATGATATAAGCACTGCCGATAAAATGTTTTCTTCCGGTATGTTTCAGAAAAACGCATTGCCCGAGGCGTACACCTTATTCAATTTACAAAACATACCTGAAAAAACGCAGCTACAGTGGCTCAATATCATGGGTGGACGGTTTGTGCCTGCGCAAGCAGATACTGTAAAAGATGCTTCTGCTATAACTGCATCAATCGGCAGGATTGGTTTTTCATTTCCGCAATGGCGCTTTGTATCACAGCGGTTTAATGAGGCGGCATTGGTTGAGGCGTATGGAATGAAAAGGGTGCAGAGGGATACAGATGTCAGAAACTCAAGCCTGTCCCCTGCAGATCCGAACCGCGATGAGTTTGGCGCGGGACATATTTCCGTCAAAGATAATATATATATTGAATATAGGCGTGCCTATTTATTATGTGCTGATCTGTCCAGCGATAAACCTTCAGCGCTTATTATTCGCAACAGTTCATATTTTTTCGGCCGTGACCGTCTACCTGCCCCGGCCTTAGTCAGTTTTGAAAACATTGAACAGAAAAACTTGCAGAACCTAACAATAGACAGTGTAAATAGCAGCTTTATTCCTTGGGAAGATGTCTTATCCCATGATGCAGACGATGAGAAAATATCCAGACTTAAAAAACTAATAGAACGACTGGACGAGTTCGATATTGATCTTGGCAATTGGTTGCAAACTGACGGATATCAAAAACTTTATACTGTGATGGAAGAGGGCGTGAAGCGTAATTCAGAAAAAGGAGAAGCCTTAAAGCCTGTGTTTTACTTAAGTTCTGTTGGACACAAATCCCTGCCCTGGTGCCCTGAAATTTCGATACCTGCAACGGCCTCAACCTTACCTTATTTACAGCCTGATGCGGATATGCCCGTTGAAATAAGTCGCATTTTTGACCCTTCAAAGAAACTTGTTTTACTCTCAGGTGAACAAGGGGACTTTCCGGTAAAGCCTGTTCTTTAAGTAACTGGAAAAAGCCAGAGCAAACGGAATTGCTTTCTGAGGCTAAAACATTATAGTAATGTCCATGGACAAAGAACATCTCTCAAAAGCCTTATTTCTGGTTGACGGGTCGGGATTTATATTCCGCGCTTATCACGCTCTTCCCCCCCTGACCCGTAAAGATGGTACGCCCGTTGGTGCGGTGCTTGGCTTCACAAATATGTTTATGAAGCTGCTGACCGATTATAAGGCGGGGGCGGTCGCCGTAATATTTGACGCGGCACGCACAAATTTCAGGAATGAGATTTATGACCAGTACAAGGCCAACCGCGACGAAACACCTGAAGATCTTGTTCCACAATTCCCTCTCATCCGTGAGGCAACGGAAGCCTTTGGTCTGCCCTCACTGGAATTAGAAGGCTATGAGGCCGATGATCTGATCGCAACTTATGCGCGGCTTGCCGAAGAAGAGGGGCGTCCTGTGGTTATTGTTTCATCCGATAAAGATTTAATGCAGCTGGTTCGCGATAACGTCTGCATGATGGATCCTATGAAGGGCAGCTTTGTCTGCGCGCCAGAAGTTATGGACAAATTCGGTGTAACACCTGATAAAGTTGTCGATGTACAGGCTTTATGCGGAGATTCAATTGATAACGTACCGGGTGTGCCTGGTATAGGTATAAAAACGGCAGCATTGCTTATAAATGAATATGGCGATCTGGAAACTTTGTTGGAGCGCGCCGAGGAAATCCCACAAAATAAACGCCGCGAAACCCTGATTGAAAATGCTGAAATGGCGCGAATCTCTAAAAAGCTGGTGACACTGGATGATAAGGTCGATGTGCCCGTATCTATTGAGGGCCTAAAGCTGGAAGATCCATTCACAGACAAGCTGGTGGAGTTTTTGCAAGACCAGGGCTTCAAATCAGTCGTGACGCGTTTGCGCAGTATGATGGATTTGCCTGAAAGCGAGACTGAAAGCACAGGCCCTGAAGGTTCTGCCGCAC
>NZNU01000046.1 GCA_002695035.1 Micavibrio sp.
AAATTTTTAGGATGGCCGTTCACATATTTGAAGCTAAACTTTTCGCCGTCACTTATAGGCATAAGCTCTAAAACACCATCGGGTGTATGCGATGCATAACGCGGGGAGCGGTCAAATTGATCCCAGCGTTTGTAATCTTCTTCTATATAAGAGGCCAATTCTGTAATCGCAGTCTCCACGCCTATTTCTTTGATGAGGCGCGCTGTATTCTTAACCCCTGTATATTTTACTGGAATGTAGTTCTTGTCCATTTAACGGCTCCATAAGCATAAAAATTTTGATGGAATAGGATTTTAACCTATATGGATATGAAAGGAAATATCAAGACGCGGAGAACCCAATGCAGTACTTAACAGCCTATATTACAACAGCAATTATATTTTTAGGGATTGATTTTGTCTGGTTGGGCTTAGTGGCAACAAATTTTTATAAGAACCAATTAGGGGATTTGATGAAGGATCAACCCAATTTGGCAGTGGCTGCAGTATTCTATCTCGTTTATGTGATAGGTCTGATCATCTTTGCGGTTGCACCTGCCTTGAAAGAGGCAAGCTGGCAGCATGCGTTATTCTTTGGTGCGCTCTTTGGGCTTTTCGCTTATGCCACATACGACTTCACAAATCTATCGACGCTCCGCGGTTGGCCAGTAAAAGTAGCGGTCGTTGATGTCATTTGGGGGACAACGCTCAGTGGTATTGCCTCACTTGGTGGTTATCTGGTTACCCGCAACTTCATGAGCTAAAAATATGGGTATAGAAAAATTTTGGAAAATTACAATCGTAGTCCCTGTTGATGATGGGCAAACGGAAGTCCCGCTTCTACCGTCAGACGCTGTGACTGCGAGCTCATCTTTAGGTGAGCTGATAGACTACATCAAATCAAGTGACCCGATAGGCCGAACAGGCAATTATATCGGCGTGTATGGTTTAAATATTCGTTCGGGTGGCTACACTCCCGCTGCCGGTGCTACCCCAGTTAAAGGACAACATGGCCGTGATGAAGAGGGGCTATGTTACGAGCTGATCACGTATGCAGCTAAAACTGTCACAGATAAGGAAATTGAAAGCTTTTGTAATGAAGTGGCAGACCGTCACCCTTGGGAGCACCCAACAATTGAAATAGAAGAGATTCACTCATGGGTGCCGGAATGAGCGAATTTCAAAAAGCCATTTTTGCAGCAGGATGCTTCTGGGGCGTAGAACACTTGTTCCGCAAGCAAGAAGGCGTTATCTCAACCCGTGTTGGTTATATAGGCGGGGAAAGACCCAATCCGACATATGAGCAGGTTTGTACAGGTGTGAGTGGACATGCCGAGGCATTGGAGGTCGCCTACGATCCGGAAGTCACCAGCTATAAGGAATTGCTTTTGTTTTTCTTTAAAATGCACGACCCTACAACTAAAGACCGTCAGCATAATGATATAGGTTCACAATACAGGTCAGCTGTATTTCCCGTAGACGCTCAGCAGGAAGATATAACTGTTCGCGTCATAGATAAGCTTAACAAAAAAAATATATATGGCGCAAAGGTGGTTACAACTATCGAACCGTTACAAGAAGCGGGCCCTTTCTATGAGGCAGAAGATTACCATCAGGAGTATTTATTAAAACATCCGGATGGATATAATTGCCATATCCTGAGACGTGATTTGGATTTCAGCGATATATAGCGCTTTTTATTTATCATCCGGCAGGTCAGGATGTTGAGTTGTATTTGGCTCACGGATTTCGTCGTGGCGTTCAAACACAATAACGGTATCACCATCTTTCAAGTCTTGCTTTTGCGGGGGCTGGAATTGTACCTTCCCACCAGTCTTGATGATTCCGACAATGACCAGAAGACCTTTTTGCTTCTCTTCTTGAATGTCTTCCAGATTAAATTCTGCGTCCACCCGTGTGGTTTTAAATCTCCAGCCCTGTCGGTAAAGTCTTGAGAAGTCCCAGTAATTGTAATCTTCAGCCGCAAAGGTCTGGCCCTTGATGGTGTGAGTTATCTGCTTTCTTTCATGCTCGTCTTCGTCCTGCGCGGAGAGCTGGAAAACACGCTCTTTACCAAATTCATGTGCGAAAGTACTGCAAAGCAGAGCATTATATTCGGCGTTATCTGTTGCTGCCAAAAGCTTGTTGTAGCGTGTTAGTTCAAGCTTGAACCCTGTTTCTTCTGAAAGAGGCTCACCATAATACGCTTTAATGGGAGAGCCGGAAAGGCGAACTGGTTTCAGTGCGTGCCAGTTACGATCGGCAATGCTGACGGCAATATCATGCGCGGCAAGTGTTTCACCGAATTGTATGCTCCATTCAGAAGCACCTACAATAATCAGACCATCTGTAGAAGGATGTGCCAATCCCAGCATGCGGCCCAACGGTTTCGCGGTCAGACCTCCGATAAAAACAGTGCTAAGAACTATCGCGAAGGCTAGAGGAAGAATTTGCTCTCCGTCTTCATATCCGGCAGCGACCATAAGCGGCCCCATAACCCCGGCAACAGCAACGCAAACAATACCGCGTGGTGCAATCCAGCCTGTCATAACTGTTTCGCGCCAGGTCATCTTACTGCCTATGGAGGATGCAAAAGCGACCAAGGGGCGTATAACAAAAATAATGGATAAGATGAATGCAATACCGCGCCAGTCTATATTAGACAGGATTGAGAAATCCATTCCTGCTGTGATGACAACAAAGATTCCTGACACCAGAACGATTGATATGGTTTCTTTAAAGCGCTTAATTTCTTCAATGCTGGTAACACTCAGATTGGCAAGAACCATACCTAGTATAGTAACCCCGATAAGTCCAGACTCATGAAGTAGCATATTACAGCCAACAAATAGAATGATAACTGAGGACATGATAAAGGCAGGTTTCAGATATTCTGCAATCCACCCTCTGTTCATAATCTGTGCCAGCAAATACCCGGCAACGGCACTCATAATTGATACGAGGAGAAGACTGCTTCCCGCATGAATTGTGAAGGACGTTATACTGGGATCAGCGCCGTTTTGGGAAAAGACAATAAATTCATAGCATAAAACGGCAATGATCGCGCCAATAGGGTCATTGACGATACCTTCCCATTTCAGGATAGAGCCTACGCGTTCATTCAACCTTGCATGTTTAAGTAATGGCATAATAACGGTTGGACCTGTCACAATTAACAGACCACCGAAAGTCAATGATACAGGCCAGCTTAGGCCCGCCAGATAGTGGCATGCTGCTGCTGTTAGTGCCCAAGCCACAGGGGCGCCTACGATTACAAAATGTCGAATAGCATGGCGCGCGCCACGTATTTCCTTAAAATTCAGATTTAATGATCCTTCAAAAAGGATAAGTCCCACCGCAAGGGAAATAGCGGGTTGTAAAAGATCCCCAAATAAAGGCTCTGGCGTAATCAAGCCAAATATAGGCCCTGCGAGAAGCCCTGATATAAGAAGGAAAACAATTGCCGGTATTTTCAATCGCCAGCCTATCCATTGCGCTGCTATTGCAAAAAAAGCGATTGTTGCCAACTGAAAGGGAATATCATCTGTCATGTCGATAAGATAGTACGCCCTCATGAATTATAAAAGAGAATGATTGCGGTTTTCCCGAACTTTCAGTAAAAGAGGATATGACAGAGCACAAATCCCTTAAAGACCTTTTGACGCCTTCCGACACGCAAGAAATGGAGCGCAGTAGTTTTGGTGTTAAGAGAATGCGAAATTACTTTTTGGCGGGTGTTTTAGTAACGGCCCCCATTGCCATTACAATTTATCTGACTTTGTCATTCCTGAATTTTATCGACAGCCGTGTTCGCAAACTCCTCCCATTTGATAATCTGGATGCTACGCAACAAGCCTATGCCGTACCTGGCCTAGGTATTTTGATAGCTATTCTGTTTTTCATTCTAGTTGGCTGGTTCGCACGCAACTATCTTGGACAGTTACTTATAAGATTCTCGGAATATGTTTTCAGTCATATGCCGATTGTCCGCACAATATACGGTGCTTTAAAGCAGATATTTGAAACAGTAATGGCGACAAAGTCACAGGCTTTTCGCGATGTGGTTATGATAGAATACCCAAGGAAGGGTGTTTATTCTCTTGGGTTTTTGACAGGCCAGACAAAGGGGGAGGTTCAGCGTGTGACCGATAATGAAGTGGTGAATATATTTTTACCAACAACACCTAACCCTACATCCGGATATCTTCTTTTTGTACCCAAAAAAGAAGTGCGTTTCATGGATATGACTGTGGAGGAGGGGATTAAGATGATTGTCTCAGCCGGTATTATTACGCCAGCCGACAAAGCTGCAAAAGCGATCCCTGCATCTGAAGAAAAAGCATTATCTAAAAATACGTATGCAAAAAAGCCTGTAGTAAAGACAAAAACCGCAAAAAAATCTGTCGCCAAGAATTCGACTGCTTCCAAACCTAACAAGAAAAAAACTTAACCGGATTTCAGATAGTTAATCGCCTGGTCGGCCTCGAAGAGGTAGAGTAGCGTTCTTAATTCCTTGCCGCGCTGGGAGGTTAAGTTCGTGTCCTTTTCTAAAATAAGTTTTGCATCGTCCCGGGCTATGGCCAGAAAGTTGCCGTGGTCTTCAAGCCGCGCGATTTTAAATTCAGGCAGGCCACTTTGTTTTGTGCCGAGTATGTCCCCGCTACCCCGCAGCTCCATATCCTTTTCTGCGATTAAGAAGCCGTCCTCTGTATCACGCATGATTGAAAGGCGCTCTTTGGCGGTTGATGTAACAGGTGTTTTATACATCAGGAAACAATAGGATTTATCACCACCACGTCCCACACGCCCGCGAAGCTGGTGAAGTTGTGCCAATCCAAAACGGTGGGCTTCTTCTATTACCATTACGGTTGCCTCGGGTACATTAACCCCAACCTCAATGACCGTTGTTGCAACTAAAATATCCAGACGCCCTTCCGAAAAATCATCCATAACACGGTCTTTATCCTCACCTTTCATGCGCCCATGGATCAGTCCTACACGATCACCAAAGAAGGATTGCAAGATCTGGTATCTCTCTTCTGCGGCCGTAAGATCCAGCTTTTCTGATTCCTCAACCAAAGGGCAAACCCAGTAAACGCGCGCACCCCTATCGATCTGGCGTTTCAGGCCGGCAATCATATCATGAACTTTTTCTTGAGGAATTAACCTCGTATCCACAGGCTTTCGTCCTGGCGGCTTTTCGGTGATGCGGGACACGTCCATGTCACCATAAGCGGTAAGCGCGAGCGTGCGTGGTATCGGTGTTGCGGTCATAACTAGCACATCCGAACCTTTTCCTTTTTCGGAAAGGGTGATGCGCTGGTGCACACCAAAGCGGTGCTGTTCATCAATTACAGTCAGCCCAAGATCATCAAAAATAACTTTTTCCTGGAATAACGCATGTGTCCCGATAATAATTTTAGCACTACCTGAGCTTATCTTTTGATAGGCTTCCTTCTTCTCCTTAGCGCTCATTCGTCCCGTCAATAGCAGGATATCAAGCCCCATTTTCTGAAAAAGCGGCTCTAATGTTTCAAAATGCTGCCGTGCCAATATTTCGGTCGGTGCCATGAATGCGCCCTGTGTTCCGCTGTCGACTGCGTTCATCAGGGCAAGCGCGGCGACAACAGTCTTACCGCTTCCGACATCTCCCTGAATAAGGCGCATCATCTTGGCCTTGGCGCGCATATCGTTATCAATTTCTGAAAGGACATCTTTCTGTGAGTTTGTCAGCTGAAAGGGCAAAGCAGATTCCAGTTTCTGCCGATAGGGACCAATAACATTAAAGGTGCGGCCAAGTTTTTCGCGCTGCTGCCGACGTGCCAATGCAAGCGTAAGCTGGTTGGCCAGAAATTCGTCATATGCCAATCTTGTTCTTTGTGGAGACTCTGGCTCCAGATCCTCTCCGTTTTGTGGCGCGTGAAGTTTTCTCAAGGATGGAAGCCAGCTGTCCCAGCCATATTTTTTCAGCATTGAACTATCCAGCCACTCGGGCAAGTCCGGCGCCATTTCTATTGCGGCGGCCATTGCCTTCGTGACCGCTTTATTTGTAACCCCATGTGTCAGAGGGTAGACCGGTTCGGCAGGTAATATTTCATCAGTTTTGCTTCCGTCCGTTATATAGTCCGGATGGACCATCTGTAGACTTCCCTGATAACTTTCAAGTTTTCCGCTGACTTTAACTGTTTTCCCGACGGGAAGTGTTTTTTCCAGCCAGCTTTTATGCGGATTAAAAAAAACAAGCGTCATGCGCCCGGTATTATCAGAAACAGTAACCCTGTAAGGAATAGAGCGTCTGGGGGAGGGGGTGTGTGATTTAACCTTCACTTTTAAAGTGGCAACACGTCCCGCCTCGGCATCATCAATGTTTGGAGAGTAGGAGCGGTCAATGAGTTCTATTGGCACATGCCAAAGAAGATCTAAAATTTTCCCGCCGCCTGCCAAACGCTCGAAATGTTTTTCACTTCGCGGTCCTATGCCCGGCAGTATGTTAAGAGAGCGATATAGAGCATCAAGTATAAAGGGGCGCATGCTCACTAACCTAAAATGTTTTCCTTGCGGAGGGTAGTCTTTTTTGCAAGATAGTTTTCATGAATAACGATCAGAATATAGATGTTATAAGAAAGCGCCTTATCTACCGCGCTTGGCATCGAGGCACAAGAGAAATGGATATGCTGATAGGTGGCTTCGCAAAGAGCCATGTGCCAGAGTTCAGTTCTGATGAATTGTCCGAATTTGAAAATATTCTGAATATGCCTGATCAGGATTTATATGACTGGTATTCTGGACGTAAGCAAATACCTGAAAACCAGTCAGGTAATGTTATGAAGCAGTTTTTAAAACATCGCTTTTCAGCCTGAACAATATATGTTTTAAAGCTGACATGGAAATTATCGCTACATCACAGCCCTCTGAGGCATCTCCATCCTTGCCCGTAATTTACGGTGCCCCCGAGGGACAGGATGCACGCATTATGGCTGAGAAAGCCCGAAAACTGATGTCTCAGGATAAGGTGCTTGTCCATATAGCTTTGGATGATACGCGAATATCTGTTCTAAAAGAAAGCCTGTCTTTTTTTGCATCTGACGTCGAGGTGCTCTCACTACCTGCTTGGGATTGTCTTCCCTATGACAGGGTTTCACCTAATAGTGAAATTGTGGCCGAGCGCGCCTCTGTTCTTTGTGAACTATTACGTTGGAGTCGTGAAAAAGTAAGACGCCCTAAAATTCTATTACTTACTGTTAACGCAGCTTTGCAGAAAGTGACGCCCCGATCAGCTTTGGCCGATGCCGGTTTTTCAGTGAGTAAAGGTGGGCGCTTAAAGCAAGATGAGTTGTTTTCATATCTTTCATCAAACGGATATATCCGCACAGAAACTGTTAGGGAGCCGGGCGAATTTGCGGTTCGTGGCGGCATAATAGATTTATTCCCGGCAGGACATGAGCAGCCTGTGAGACTGGACTTGTTTGGGGATGAGATCGAGTCTATCAAGCATTTTGATCCTATAGATCAACGCAGTCAAAATAGCATCGATCACTTTTCACTTACCCCTGCCACTGAATTTTTTCTGAATGATGAAACTGTCTCACGTTTCCGTTCGGAATATCGTGAGTTTTTTGGAACTGTGGGCGGTGCTGATCCCCTTTATGCAGCTGTTAGCGAGCATCGCCGTTACAACGGGATGGATCACTGGATGCCCCTGTTCTTTGAGGAGATGCAGACTGTTTTTGATTATCTCGACGGTTATGAGCTGACACAAGATCATCACAGTCTTCAGGCACAATATGAGCGCATTGATCAGATTAAGGATTTTTATCTGACACGTAAAAATCTTGATGAGGCCAACAAAGGGAAATCGGCTAAGGATATAGCAGGAAAAGGGCTTGTTTATCACCCTTTGCCGCCTGAATGTTTGTATATCACTGAAACTTTGTCTGTAGGTGAAATCCTCTCACCGTTCAGATCCCCTGAAGAAGATAAAGACAGCGAGGGCGCGACAAAAGCCAAAAACTTTATAGAAGAGCGGTCAAACCCTGAAATGGATTTACTGAAATCTTTGGCTGAATATATATCGCATCTCAGAAGCAATAATCTTAAGGTTCTCATCTCAGCCTATAGTGAAGGATCACGTGGAAGACTGCGCGCGATGATGGAGCGATCCGGTTTTGCAAATTTGAAAGACTGTAATAACATCAAAGATTGTAAAGCACTTACCACACGTGATACCGGGCTTATAATTCTCGGTCTTGAAAGCGGTTTCGTTGCAAGTGATATAGCCGTTATATCAGAGCAAGATATACTCGGCGACAGGTTGACCCGCACAACCAAAACCCGAAAGAGAAAAAGCGATAATTTTGTTCGTGAGGTTTCATCCCTTCACGAAGGAGATCTCGTTATCCATTCCGAGCATGGGCTGGGGCGTTTTATGGGGCTGGAAACGCTGGAAGCAGCGGGGTTAAAGCATGATTGCGCCAAGCTCGTTTATGAGGGTGGTGATAAGCTTTTCGTACCTATTGAAAATATTGAAGTTTTATCAAAATACGGCTCAGATGATGAGGCAGTTTCCCTCGATAAGCTGGGCGGGGCAGGGTGGCAGTCCCGTAAAGCCAAGGTTAAGAAAGATCTCCTGCGAATAGCGGAGCATTTGATGAAGATAGCAGCAGCTCGTGAACTAAAAAAGGGCGAGGCTCTTTCGGTTGATAATGAAGTCTATAACCGTTTTGCTGCAACATTTCCATACGCGGAAACAGACGATCAGAATAAAGCCATCGCAGATGTTGTCGAAGATATGGCCAGCGGCCGTCCAATGGACAGGCTGGTATGTGGTGATGTTGGTTTTGGGAAAACGGAAGTCGCGCTTCGCGCAGCATATGTTGCCGCGATGGATGGTGCGCAAGTCGCACTTATTGCTCCGACCACCCTTCTGGTGCGTCAGCATTATATGAACTTTGTTGAACGATTCAAAAATACCGGCCTTAAAATTGCCCAGCTTTCACGATTTGTAACACCTCGCGCAGCCAAAGCGACGAGAGAGGGAATGGCAAAGGGTGAGGTTAATATAGTAATAGGTACACACGCATTATTGGCCAAAGATGTTAAATTTGATCATTTAGGTTTGATGATCATAGATGAGGAACAACGATTTGGCGTTAAACAAAAAGAACGCCTTAAAGAGTTGCGCGAAAATGTTCATATTCTGACGCTCACCGCAACACCTATACCAAGGACACTTCAAATGTCGCTGACAGGTGTGAAAGATATGAGCATTATTGCAACACCACCCGTAGACAGAATGGCAATTCGCACCTTTGTCTTGCCCTTCGACCCAATGGTTATCAGAGAAGCCATATTAAGAGAGCACTACCGCGGTGGTCAGAGCTTTTATGTATGCCCACGTATTAAGGATCTCGAGCAGGTTGAAGAGACCTTGAGGGAGCTTGTGCCAGAGGTATCCATTGTGGTTGCGCATGGGCAGATGAGCTCTACAGAGCTTGAAGATAAAATGAATGCCTTTGTCGATAAGGAATATGATGTTCTAATCGCAACAAATATAATTGAGTCGGGGCTGGATATTCCAACCGCAAACACAATGATTGTTCACCGTGCTGAGATGTTCGGACTGGCGCAGCTTTATCAAATTCGGGGACGCATAGGGCGTTCGAAGGTGAGAGCTTATGCCTATCTAACATACGAGCCGAACAAAATGCTTACTGAACAAGCACAGAAACGGCTTGAAGTTCTTGAGACGCTCGACACATTGGGGGCCGGTTTTCAACTTGCCTCACATGATATGGATATCAGGGGTGCGGGAAATCTTCTAGGAGAAGAGCAATCAGGTCATGTCAAGGAAGTTGGGGTAGAGCTTTACCAGCAAATGTTGGAAGATGCGGTGGCGGCAGCGCGCGCTGGTGTCGATTTTGATGATGTTGAATTGGGCGAGGGGCAGTGGAGCCCAAATATAAACCTTGGAACGTCAATATTAATACCAGAGCGATACGTTTCGGATTTATCAACGAGAATGTCACTTTATCGGCGATTAGCTGAACTTGAGACCGAATCTGAAGTGGAGGGATTTGCTGCTGAGCTCATAGACCGCTTTGGTAAATTACCGGATGAAGTTGAAAACCTTCTGGAGATTGTAAAAATTAAGCAGCTATGTAAAGCAGCTTGTGTGGACCGTGTCGATGTAGGGCCTAAAGGCGCGACGATTGGCTTTTACAAAGATAAGCCTTTGAAGCCTGAGAAGCTGATCGAATGGATGGCAACAAAACATGGGACTGTAAAGTTGAGACCGGACCAACGCATTTTTGTAATGCGGGGTTGGTCCAGTACTCAGCAGCGAATAACCGGAAGTAAATCCCTTTTGAATGAACTTGCAGCTTTGTAACGCGTTGGTGATTATGATAAACTAATTCAGTAGCCGCATATATTGGCGGCGTAACCATGTTTAGGGGTAAGAAATGTCTGTGAGCTATTTAGAAGAAAAGATCAAGGAAGCCATCAAGTCATCAGGTGGAAACATGTCACAGGCGCGCCAGAAATTGTTAACCGCAGCCGTACAGGATCAGGCGTTACTTCTGGCTTTGGTAAAGCCTCATTTGAATGGCATCGCATCATATGCAATTGATAGAGTAAATCGCAAGGGCAAGGCGCCCCAAGCTAAAACTGCTCCCGACCTGCCTAAAAATATAGATATGGCGCCCGAAACATTTGGTAAAGACCTTCTGAAAGCATTATCTGGAAGAGATTCCGTGAAATTCGGTATGGAAAGTGCTGGCGGCAGACCGATGGGAAAAAGAACCCAAGCTTCGCAGCGTCATATAGATGCCTTGAAAGCCCTTGCAGGGCGCACCAGCAACGATTAGATTGCCTTTATGAACAGCATTGAAAAAGTAGAATCCAGTGATCTTGTAAATGAGTTTCTGGAAAAGAACGGTGTATCCGCACAATTTGTCCAGATCGCGGGAGATTGGGCGCAAAGACAATATTTTCGTATTGAGAAAGATGCGGATAAGACAGCAATATTGATGAAATGCCTGGATCAAAATAACCGTGATCAAATGAGGCCTTTCGTGACCATAGCGAACCATCTTCGTAAATACGGCTTTAGCACTCCTGAAATTTATGATGTGGATTATGAGCAAGGCTTTATGCTCCTTGAGGATTTAGGCACGAATGATTTTGATACAATTATAAAGAATAATGCTAAGCAAAATGAGGAATTATATCATTTGGCGGCCTCTGTTTTAAAAGACGTTAAAAGGCTTATTCCAGATAATGAAGTTCAGTTACTCCCTGACTTTTTTGAGACAGCAGTGGGTAGAGGTCATATTCGCGCGGTTAACTGGTATATGCCTATGATACGCAGTGCAGGCAACAGGAAAGGCGCAGCGTCTGACTTTCTTAAGGTATGGGAAGAGATAGAGAGCGTTCTGCCGGAACCCGATAAGGGGTTTGTTCACATAGATTTTCACCCAGGCAACCTCGTTTTTCTTCCCTCACGGAAAGGAAAAGCAAGATGTGGTTTGCTTGATTTTCAAGGTGCTGCATACGGTCCCGCGGCTTACGATTACACCAATCTTTTGAAGGATATACGTCGTGATGTTCCAGCAAGCATCGAAGAAGATGTGCTACAGGAAAGTATGGCGGGCATGGGGCAGGAGCAAAAGGAAAGCTTTCTATCCTGGTATAAATTTCTTTCTATACAATTTCATCTGCGCATTATCGGTCAAGTCGTAAAGCTGTCTCTTGAGGAAGGGCGTGATGATCTCCTTAGCTTTATCCCTCGCGTATCCCACTATCTGAAAAAAGAGCTGGAAGAGGCTGAGTTTGCGCCCCTCAAATCTTTTTTTGAGCATGAAGGGGTCTATTTTGACGATACTATTCCCAATATTGATAAAAAATTCATTCTTGAAAATACCGTTTAAAGCAAAGAGGCGCTTGCATTGATCCCCTCTATTCGCTAGGGTTTTTCCCGAATTCATAGCAACTCACGAGGTTATTAAATGAGCATTCTTGCAAAACGTCTATCCCGTATAAAGCCATCTCCCACTCTGGCCGTAGCGGCCAAATCCGCCGAACTTAAGGCAGAAGGCAGAGATATAATTGGTCTGGGTACAGGCGAACCCGATTTTGACACACCAGATTTTGTCAAGGAAGGGGCATATGAAGCGATAAAAGCAGGTAAAACAAAATACACAAATGTTGATGGGACACCTGAGCTGAAGGATGCAATTATCGCAAAATTCAAACGTGATAATAACCTTACATATACAGCAGATCAGATAAGCGTGGGGACCGGTGGTAAGCAGGTGCTTTATAATGCACTTATGGCGACATTGAATCCGGGTGATGAAGTTATTATTCCGGCACCTTACTGGGTTTCTTACCCTGATATGGTCTTATTAGCAGAGGGTGAGCCTGTCATTGTGAACTGTACGCAAGATAGCAATTTTAAACTGACTGCAGAAGCATTAGAAGCTGCTATCACGCCAAAAACAAAATGGCTGATACTCAACTCGCCGAGTAACCCGACAGGCTTTGCCTACACACATAACGAAATTAAGGCGCTTACAGAAGTCCTTATGAAGTACCCACATATTTATATCCTTTCTGATGATATGTATGAGCATCTTGTCTATGATAATTTTGAATTTGCAACACCTGCACAGGTTGAGCCTGAGCTCGCACAGCGTGTATTGACAGTAAATGGTGTATCCAAGTCCTATGCAATGACAGGGTGGCGCATAGGGTTTGCTGGCGGGCCGGCTGAGATCATAAAGGCGATGAAGAAAATTCAGAGCCAAAGCACTTCTAACCCGTCTTCTATATCACAGGCTGCAGCCACTGCTGCGCTGAATGGCGATCAATCATTCCTTGGCGCAAGAAATGATGTTTTCAAAGAGCGTCGCGATATGGTTGTTGATATGCTCAATGATTGTGAGGGGCTTACTTGCCTAAAGCCTGAAGGGGCGTTCTATGTCTATCCTTCATGTGCCGGTGTTATGGGTAAAAAGACACCCACGGGGAAAACTTTGGTAACGGATGAAGATTTTGTGACCTATCTTTTAGAAAGCCAGGGAGTGGCCTGCGTTCATGGAGCGGCATTTGGCCTGTCTCCGCATTTCAGGATTTCTTATGCAACTTCTACAGAAAATCTTAAAGAGGCTTGCGCACGCATTAAAAGAGCTTGTGATGCACTTGAGGGAGAGGCAACAAAAGCGGCATAAGGGCTTAATTCTCTCTATGCGGCTAATGCAGATTTCTTGGCGCAGGGCCTTTTCCGTGTCGCGGTGTAAGCATATCTGATAATTCTTCGCCGACCTCTTCTGCTTCATCGCGGATCAGACGTTTAGCCTTACGGATAGGTGTGTCTTCCTTACCTTTAAATGGTTCACCATGAGCCATTTGAAAAGCTGTTTCCAAGACCCATTCTTTACAGCGTTCTCTGGTCAAAAGCGGGTTATGGCCGCCGTTAAACGTTTCACAAGGAATATTATGGTTGGCAGCAAAATGCGCCGATGTTTTTGAGCAAGCTGAACTGTCCTTATTTCCAACTGCGAAATGCTGTGGCAGGCTTGTTTCAACACTTGGGCGGGTAATCTCTTTTACACCTTCTTCTTTTAGGGTCAGTATTTGCCCGAATGTAGGGTATTGGGTAAAATGTTCGTCCTTACTGCTGCTGCTATCCCAGATTGCAAAGAAACGTCGTACCATACTTGCAAGCAAAGCCTTGTCTGCAGGTGTATCAAGTCGCTTAGAGGCGTAATTTCTGAAAAAGTTATCTTTTCGCGGCGCATAAATTGAGGAGGAATTAGCGCTCTCATAAAAAGGTGCTGCATGGATTGCGCCATTTAAGCGTGCCTCCAGCCTTTGGCGCGCACCATCTTGTCCTATAAGTTTGTTAAAAACAAGGCCACCGGTAGAATGTGTAAGGGCAACGCGCGGAATGTCACATCGGATTTCCGAAAAGAGGGGAGAGTTTTCTGATGTGTAGAAAAAATCAATGAGTGATTCATAATCACTAATGAAGTCTGTCCGCTTTCCAACCATAGGCAGCGGTATTGTCACAACCGAAAAACCCTGTTTCGCCATACGGTTAATAATTTCCGGATAGCCTTTAGATTCAGGGTTTGAATTAAAGCCGGTAATTAATCCTATTACAGTATGCGGATTCTGGGCATGAGCAACATAGTATGGGACATAAGTGCCTTCATGCAGAAATTGACCCTTGTCCCATTTCCCGGTGGACATATCGCCTCTGGGTGTAGGGACAATATCTGTTGCGGTCTGGCTTGCACGCTTAAAAGAGCCTTTTAAGTCAAGAAAAGCTTTTGCAATTTTTAGTTTTAATTGTGTTTTACAATTTTTGGGGTCTTCACCCTTGTCATTAGCTGACATTTTTTTCCCTGTTTACTTTTTCCCTTATACTAGCTTGTGTCGACCTGTAAGTCAGCCCTTAACTGTTGTGCACCACATCATATAAGATAAGCCTTATAAAAGCAAACTGTTTATGTAAAAAGAATTAGTCTATACCCAGATAATCCAGGATTTTTTTCTTTTTACCGGCTTTTTTCTTGTGGTTATTGACAAGTAGATCACAGACTGTTTCAAAAGTTGAGTAGTTTTCAGCCACCATCATTTCAGCGAAATTCTTCATGCGGCGCATACTCTCAGGACTTGCATCGTCCAACTGTGTGCTTGGGAAATCTTCCTTATAAGCACCGGAAACCAAAGATTTATTCAGAATGTGAAAATTATCACCCATTTCTTCCGCAAAAGCTTCAAAAAGGGCTGTTTCTGCCGCGTGGAAAAAGATGTTTATTAGGGGCAGGTCATTGGCGGGGTCAACTACGCCCAGTGAGCCAAATTTATTCCAGTCGGCTTTGCTGATGCGGCGGTTCGATCTGCCTGTACCAAGTACGATCATAATAAGATTTGTATCTTTTGGTAATGTGTGACGTAGGGCGCCCATATAAGTTGTGCAGACATTGTCAAATATTGACCCGTCAATTCCCGTGATTTCAGTTTTATGACCCCTCAACTGTGCCTCAAAACTGTGACAGGGGAAATATGTAGGCGCGGCACAACTCGCCATGATAGCATCATATATCGCGACATCACTAACGGGGGAGACTTCTTTGTCCCTGAACTTCAAATTTTTAAACCATAAAGCATGTCCGCCATCTTGAAAATGCGTTGCCTTGTCATGTACGAGGGCTGCCTCGCTTTCGCCCTCAAGTTGCTCAGCTTTCAGGTTTTTGCGATCGATACCATAAACAGGAATAATCAGACTTTTTAAACTCCTTGAAAGTGGCGCTTTACCGTACAAAGCTCTTAAGTTGCGCCCTAAATTGGCAGGGTCGTAGTGCCCATGACTTAATAATTTATTCAAAGTGCCGATCTTCATAAGGCGATTGTTGAAATCATGTATTAAGCCCCTGAAATCACGAAAAGCATCTCTGGGAAATATGCGAATTCCTTCACGTTCATAAAATCTGACGAGGTGACGTGCTTTGTATTTCGGGCGGTCAGGCTGATAGGGGTGGGGAATATTTAAAGCGGCATTTAAAATTGCGCCTGTTGATGGCCCTGCAAATATATCGACCATATCGGTCATGGCAAGACCGGTTCTTTCTTCTATGCGTTGCATAATCAGGGCAGGGATAAGGCCACGCATTCCACCCCCACATGTGTAGAGGCATATCATTGTTTTGTCAGACATAAAATTAATTCGGCTTGTAAGGCTTTGATGGAAAAAATGAATGATTCACAGTATGATCTAACTTAAACCGTTTGCAAAGAATTTCCATGACTATTGAAACAGACACTCCACAGGTAAAAATCTTTGAAAGACCCAGTGCAGGCCCGAATATTCTTATACTCGGACGAATACACGGCAATGAACCCTGTGGTACAGAGGCAATAGAACGCTTCATAAGTGCCTTGGACAGTGGCGCTGAGAAAATTAATAAAGGCCGTGTAACCTTTATACCAATATGTAATCCCAAGGCCGCACATGAAAATAAGCGATTTATTGACCGTAATCTGAACAGGTCAATGAAAGTTAGATCATCCAAAGAAATAGAATCATATGAGGACACTCTTGCCAACTTTCTATGCCCCTATCTGGAGGAATGCGATGTACTACTTGATATACACTCATATCAGGTTGGGTGCGCGCCTTTTATTTTTATAGGTTCGCCCACGGGTGAGGAATTTGAATATGCGAAATCCCTTGATATCCCTTATCTGGTTTATGGGTTTGGATCATCAGCGCAAGGCACAGAAAAAGAAAATTTGCATTCCGTAGGAACGACAGAGTATGCCCGCGCGCACAATGGTGCCTTGGCACTTACTATTGAGTGTGGTCAACATCTTGATCCACTGGCATCAGAGGTTGCATATAAAGCGATTGAGGATACTTTGCGTTTTTTTGGAGTAATTGGTGAACAAAGAAGACGTGCTCGAAGTGAAGGCGGTGAGAAGGTCTCAACTCTTCTGCATATTGAAAAAGCGTATTTCAAAGAAAAAGAGGGTAGGTTTGTAACTCCTTTGAAGAACTTTCAATCCGTCCGGCAGGGAGAGGAACTGGGTAGATACAGCGATGGGGAAACCGTCTTTGCAGAAAAGAGTGCTGTGCTTGTCCTGCCTCGTGATGGCGCTGAGCCGGGTTCGGAATGGTTTTATTATGCCGTTTCGGAGGAGATACCGGATTAAAACTTTATTTCGTTATAGTTTTTATTCTATACTTTTAAGTGATTATGAATAAAGCGATTGAATACCCGACAGTTTTTGAGTTTGATAGCGGCAAGCCGGGCAAGGAAATTTTGCTACTTGGCGCGATACATGGTTACGAAACGTGCGGAACCGAGGCTATCGAAGCTTTCATGAGTAAATTGAATAATGGTGAAATCCTCCTTAATGAGGGACGTGTAACCTGTGTCCCCGTTTGTAATCCAGAGGCCTATAAGCAAGGAAAAGAATTTATTGATCGAAACCTGAACAGGATGATGCGCAGGCGTGATCCTGAAGATATAAATTTTTACGAAGATGAGCTTGCGAATTTCCTATGCCCTTATATGGAGCGGGCAGATGTTCTTTTAGACATTCATTCATATACGACCAAAGGTGGACCTTTTGTTTTTTTGGGTGCTACTGACGGCGCTGAATTTGATTATGCTAATGCCTTAGATGTTAAACATATGGTCTATGGTTTTGCGGATGCTTATCAAAATGCAGACCCCAGACCTGATCTTGCAAAAAATGATCCGGATGCCGCATTGAAGAGGGATCCGTCTTATTCAACAGGCACAACTGAATATTCCCGTAAATTTGGAGCCCTGGCATTAACGCTGGAGGGTGGGCAGCATTCCGATCCGCGCGCTATTCAGGTGGCGACGGACGCTATAGAAAAAGCCTGTGCCCATTTTGGCATTATTCAGCCTGACACTCCTGATAATGCTGAAAAGCTTTATCTGAAAGTTTTAAAACCCGTCTGGAAAGAAGGACGAGGTCAACTAAGTCAGGAATTTGAAAATTTTGCAAAAATAACACAAGGTCAACTTCTTGCTCAATATGAAGATGGGCGACAAATTATCAGCGAAGTCGATGGTTACCTTGTTATGCCAAGAGCCAGCGCCGAACCAGGAATGGAGTGGTTCTACTATGCCGTTCCACAAGATCTGACCACTCCCAAATAATCACTATATTAAAGACAAAAAAAAACCGGGTCATTTAAGACCCGGCGAGTTGAACAGGGAGGTTTCACGTCTGGGAGACGTAGGTCCTTAAAGAATTAAGAACCTTAGCCATCAAGCGATGGCTAAGGAGGTTGATATAATATTGTGGTGCAAAAAAAAAGAGCTAACTTTGAATAACTGCTATGCAAATTATGCATATCATAGAAACTTAATATTCATTTTGCCATCTGTAAGGCAAGGAAATCGCGCAACAGAGCTATTCTCTTAGACTTTTTATGCTCTTCCGGGTACACAAAATATAGTGAAATTACATGCGATAAACTGTCTTGCAAAATGGTTACAAGGCCATTTTTCTTAATTATCGGCTCTGGAAGGGCTGCGATTCCACATCCTTGTCTAACGGATTCAAGCACAGCAGGCATGGAGTTGATAAAAAGTGCATTGCGATATCCGGCTGGATTTATACCAGCTGCTTCAAAATGCCAGTTCGGTTTTGCAAAAGGTGCCGGTGCTTCAGCAGGATGACCTATCAAGGTATGCTCGTTTAGTTTTTCTGCTGTTTCAGGGGTGGGGTTTTCCTTCAGGTATTCTTGCGAGGCACATAGGACGAGTTTGATTTCGCCAAGTTTTTTCTGAATAAGGTCTTGTTGTTCAGGTTTATACAGTCTAAGTGCCGCATCTGCCTCACGCATTCCCAAATTTAAAACCCGATCTTCCATAATTACTGAAAGACAAATTTCCGGGTTTTCTTTCTGGAAAATGGGAATGAGCGGCGATAGCCAGAGATTGCCTATCAAATCAGGAACTGTAATTAAGAGGGGGCCTTCAGCACGCGTTTTTGAGTCCAAGAGCTGCCCTTCAATAAGAGACAGTTGCCTAAAAATGCTTTGCACGTTCTCAAAAAGAAGCTCTCCCTGCTCGGTCAATATCAGACCCCGTGCGTGACGATGAAAAAGACTGACATTAAGGCTTTCTTCCAAAGCACTAATCTGACGTGAAATAGCTGATTGGGACAATTGCAGTTTTTCTGCTGCCCGAGTAAAGCTTCCGGCATCTGCGACCGAGTAAAAAGCTTTCAGTTTATCCCAATCCATTGCCATAGGCTTATATCCTTATTCGGCAGCTGTGGCGTGGGTTGCCTGACCGTCCTCGCTATGTTCTGCAAGGAAGCGATCTGCTTCTAAAGCCGCCATGCACCCCATTCCTGCGGCTGTGACGGCCTGACGGTAGATTTTGTCCTTTACATCACCTGCGGCATAAACACCTTCGACAGAGGTTGCTGTTGAATCTGGCTTGGTCAGAATGTAACCACTGTCATCCATATTCAGCTTGTCTCTGAATAGCGCTGTTGCCGGGTCGTGGCCAATAGCTATAAAGACCCCATCAAGATCAATCGTAGAGGTTTCGTCAGTTTTTACATTTTTGACCTTAACACCCGTTACACCCGGTGTGCCTTCTTCTCCGTGACCTATTCCGACTATTTCTTCTACGATACTATCCCAGCAGAAATTCATTTTTTCGTTGTTAAAAAGCCTGTCTTGCATCAGCTTTTCCGCGCGGAGTTCATCGCGGCGGTGTATCAGTGTAACCTTGCTTGCAAAGTTAGTCAGAAACATGGCTTCTTCAACGGCGGAATTCCCGCCTCCAACGACGGCCACATGCTTATTGCGGAAGAAAAATCCGTCACATGTCGCACAGGCAGAAACACCAAGACCGCGGAATTTTTCTTCTGAGGGAAGACCCAGCCATCTGGCTTTCGCGCCAGTTGCAATCACGGCTGTCTCGGCAATATATGTGTTGCCGCTATCCCCGCTGCAAATGAACGGGCGCTTGGTAAAGTCTACTTCAGTAATGATGTCGTTAATCATCTCCGTACCTACGTTTTCGGCTTGGCCTTTCATTTGCTCCATAAGCCAGGGGCCTTGAATAACATCGGCGAAGCCCGGATAATTTTCTACATCAGTGGTAATCATCAATTGTCCACCTGGTTCAAGTCCCGCCACCATAAGAGGTTCAAGATTAGCTCTGGCCGCATAAATCGCCGCTGTATAGCCGGCGGGGCCTGAACCTATTATCAAAACACGGGTGTGGAATGTCTCAGCCATAATAAATACTCACTGTTTTCTCAATTCAAAAATCTGCAACGGGATTTATCTATTGCTAGACTGTGAAAGCCTTTCAGGCAACCTTTTTTTGATCTCCTCTGCTACGGCCTGTGCATCATTCAATCTTGTGTAGCTCCAGTTTTCAAGAAGACCTTCAAAATTTCGGACAGCGCCATGTTCTACCAGGTTTTCCTGTAGCTGGTTTAACCTGTTTTTCTTCGTGGATTTGGCATCCAGCGGAATCAAATAAACGGGCTTACCAGTAGTCGCAGCTTCAGATAACATAGAGGCACTATCTGATGTAACAAAAATATAATCTCCCCAGCCGAGGAAGCCAAAATAGGGGTTATCTCCTGTCTCATCCCAGAAATAAGTGTTTTCGCCACTAAGCTCTTCTTTTAGAAAAGAGAATATTTTGGGCGGGGTTCGGCGGGATGCTGTAATAAGTAAACTGCCGTTTGTTTTTTTCTTAACGGCTTTCAAGTTTTCGACCAGTGTTTGTGCCGTTTCCATGGAAAAATTGTAAGCTGAGGATGCGCCGCCGATGAGCACTGCGAGCCGTGGGGAGGGTAGCTCGGCAAATTCAGGAAATTCTTCTCTGCCTTCTGCCAGTTTTTCGTCTGTTATGCGGTTTGGCGTTGCTGTCGTCACCAGAATTTTTTCTCCCCTGCTAGGGTCGTGTTTGGGAAGGGCGATGAGGTCAAACGCAGAGCTTGATACACGAGGGTCCTGAATATAACAGATAAAAGTTTTTCCTTTTGATTTACGTGCTATATAGCGGCAAGCTGCAATGCTTTTCCGACCTGAGGCGATGACAATATCAGGCCAGGGGGCAGTCAAAGGGTCACCAGAAAAACTGGCACTGTTTTCAAAGCCAAGATAGGGGGATAAACCCTTCCAGGGTTGCTTCAGACCGATTGTTTTGATTGTATAAGGAAAACCAAGGTTTTCAGCAACACCGACACACTGATTTTGTGTGCCTCGCAGATTTTCTGTTACAACCCATATATGTGGTAAATTATCGTCTTTTTTCATTTGGTTTTTGTTATTTTATTTTAAATTTGCCCTTGCTCTTTACAAGATAGCCCTTTATATCATCTGGAATTTACAGTGAAAGTATTAAATTTTTATGTCACGCACTAAACTCGATAAAATTGATCGTAAAATTCTCAAAAACCTGCAGGATAACGGCCGTATGACCAATGTTGATCTGGCAAAGAATGCAGGCATATCAGCACCTCCCTGTCTGCGCCGTGTCCGTGTATTAGAAGAAAACGGGCTTATAAAAGGATATCATGCCCGTATTAATCATAATGCGCTTGGCTATGGTGTCACTGTTTTCGCTCAAGTAAAATTGGAAAATCACGGCGATAGCGAGCTAAAGAAATTTGAGCAAAGAGCACAAGACTGGGACCGGGTGCGTGAATGCTGGATGCTCACAGGCGAAACAGATTTCCTCCTAAAAATCGTTGCAAAAGACTGGGATGACTACCAAAGCTTTTTAACGGATGAACTAACGGCTCTGCCAAACGTATCCGGTGTTAAATCATCGCTGTCTATTCGTGCAACAAAAGAAAAGCCGGGCGTACCAATTGAGGGCTAACGCTTAACCGGCTTTCTTATATTCAACGTCCAGAATTTCGTAATCAGCTTCACCTTTTGGTGTGCGCACAGTTACGCTGTCACCGACAGACTTGCCTATTAGAGCGCGTGCAATAGGGGAGGTAAGTGAAATCTGACCATTATCTGCATCTGACTCATATGCACCTACAATCTGAACAGTTTTTTCTTCATCAGTTTCTTCATCTACGATAGTGACCGTCGCGCCGAATTTAACGGTTTCACCAGAAAATTTTGTGATGTCGATCACATCCGCAGCGCCAATCACGCCTTCGAGTTCCTGAATACGACCCTCTATGAAAGATTGTTGTTCGCGGGCAGCATGATATTCCGCGTTCTCGGATAAATCTCCATGCTCACGCGCCTCTGCTATTGCGGCTATAACCGCAGGACGTTGATTGCTTTTCAGGTCTTTCAGCTCGGCAACCAGCTTGTCATATCCATTTTGTGTCATGGGCACTTTATCCATTGATAACTCCTATACTTTTTATAAAAAACAAAGCCCGCCAAAGAGGCGGGAATGTCATAAGTTTAGTGAATTATTGTACAACGTCAAGGCTTACACAAAAATATGGACATAAAAGAGGAACTCATATATATCTCTCCCGTTTTTTTATAAACGCCATTAAAAAAAAGAGAGTGTGTATTATGAACAAATTTAAATCAGGGATGGCCGTCCTTCTTCCGGCCGCATTGGCATTTAGTGCCTGTTCAGGACCATCACAGCAAGATACTGAACAGCAAAAAGCCGAAGCTTATGCAGATGCTTTGAATGAAGCTGCACATGAGAGGTTTGAGGCAGAGATCGTTTGCAGTAAAGGTAAAAATTCAAACACAGAATGTGCCAAGCACATGCGTAATGCACATGATGCTGCGCAAGAGGCTGAATCAATAATGGATCAAGAAATCCGGGAGAATTACAACCCTCCCAAACCTCTTTAGGCAGCCTCCTCTTTACTAGTCTGTTTAAAATAATTCTGTAGAGGCTCAACTCCGAAATCCCGTGTTTTAAGTGCTCTTATTGCCTGTACACCTGAACGTGCGGCAGTAATAAGCGTATAATACGGGATTTTATTCATTAATGCATTGCGACGAATTGACAAGGCATCAGCAACAGCTTGCGGGCCTTTGGTGGTGTTGATCATAAAATCTATCTCGTTATTGATAATTGCATCCACAATATGGGGCTGACCCTCCATAACCTTATTGATACGTTTAACTGTTATTCCGGCCTCTCGTAAATGGGTGCAAGTACCACCCGTTGCAACAAGCTCAAAGCCCAGATCTTCCAGATCTTTTGCAATAGGAACAAGAGCGTCCTTATCCGCATTTTTCACAGACAGGAAGACTTTACCTTCCGTGGGCAGTGTGGTACCCGCGCCCAATTGGCTCTTCAGAAAAGCATGAGCAACATCACGGTCCAATCCCATAACCTCACCCGTTGACTTCATTTCCGGACCTAATATCGGATCGACGCCCGGGAAACGGTTGAAAGGGAATACCGGTGCCTTTACAGCAACATGGTCGGGCATCAGGCCCTGGAGCTGGTTTTCAAAGCTGGATAGTTTCTCGCCTGCCATAACACGCGCTGCAATTTTGGCTACCGGCGTGCCTGTGGCTTTTGCGACAAAGGGGACGGTTCTTGAGGCACGGGGATTTACTTCCAGAAGATGAATATCATATTGGCCCGTGCTTTTATTCATTTTACAGGCAAACTGAATGTTCATCAGACCCTTTACATTTAAAGCCAGTGCCAGCTTCTCGGTTTGCTTTTCAAGCTCACGCACTGTGCGATAGGGAAGGGAGTGCGGAGGCAGAACACAAGCGCTGTCACCTGAGTGGATGCCTGCTTCTTCAATATGCTCCATAATGCCTGCAACATAAACATTCTTGCCGTCGCAAAGTGCATCGACATCTACCTCAATTGCTTCTTTCAGGTAACGGTCAAGAAGTACGGGGGTGTCACCGGATACGCGCACCGCAGTTGAGATGTATTTTTGCAAGGATTCCATATCGTGGACGATTTCCATACCTTGCCCACCCAGAACGTAAGATGGTCTGATAACAAGAGGAAAGCCAAGATCTTCTGCCATCTTGAGTGCTTCTTCGGATGAGCGAGCCAGGCCGTTTGGTGGCTGGCGCAATTTCAACTTTTTGACCAGTTTTTGGAAACGCTCACGATCTTCTGCCAGATCAATCGCGTCAGGATCTGTTCCAAGTATGGGAATACCTTCTTTTTGTAAAGCATTGGCCAGTTTAAGCGGTGTCTGACCACCTAGCTGTACGATAACACCTTTAACTTGCCCATTTTTGTTTTCAGCAGCGATAAGCTCAAAAACGTCTTCCGCGGTCAATGGCTCAAAATAAAGCCTGTCTGATGTTTCCGGATCAGTTGAAACTGTTTCAGGATTACAGTTCACCATGATTGTTTCATAACCTGCCTCTTTAAGCGCATAGGCCGCGTGAACACAGCAATAATCGAATTCTATGCCCTGTCCGATGCGGTTAGGCCCGCCACCCAAGATAACTATTTTTTCCTTATCACAGTCTTCTATTTCAGAAATGGCAGGCTCCAACCCGTCACCTTCATATGTGCCATACATATAAGGTGTAAGTGAGGGGATTTCAGCTGAACAGCTATCCACTCTTTTATAAACCGGGCGGATACCTGCTTTTTGACGTGTTTTTCTGACCTTTTCCTCAGTAAGGCCTGTCAGCGTTGCAATACGAGCGTCAGAAAAGCCTAGCCTTTTAACCGCGGCCCAATCTTCTGCGTCCTTTGGTAGGCCGTTCTCACGCAAATTCTCTTCTTCTTTCACCAGACCGTTAATGCGTTCCAGATACCAGCGGTCATATTTTGTTATGTCATAGATATCTTCAATCGACATGCCAAGACGCATAGCTTGTGCGACATACAGGATGCGCTGGGGTGTTGGCTTATAAAGGGCGGCCCGTATCTGGTCGGGGTGGGGTGTCTTTTGTTCTTTGGATGGCTGGCCAATTTGAATTTCATCAAAACCTTCCAGTCCTTTTTCAAGACTGCGAAGAGCTTTTTGCATAGATTCCTCAAAGCATCGTCCAATTGCCATGGCCTCGCCAACTGATTTCATGGCAGTTGAAAGGCGGTTATCAGATCCACGGAATTTTTCAAAAGCAAAGCGCGGTATTTTTGTGACAACGTAATCAATTGTCGGTTCAAAAGATGCAGGTGTTTTTCCGCCCGTAATATCATTTGTCAGCTCATCCAAAGTATATCCCACAGCAAGTTTGGCAGCTACTTTGGCAATCGGGAAGCCTGTGGCTTTTGACGCAAGGGCAGAGGAACGGGACACGCGTGGATTCATCTCAATGACGACCATTCGGCCTGTTTCCGGATCAACTGCAAACTGGCAGTTCGATCCACCTGTTTCCACGCCGATACCCCGCAGGATAGCAAGAGAGGCGTTGCGCATGATCTGGTATTCTTTATCGGTAAGGGTCAGGGCAGGGGCAACTGTTATTGAATCCCCGGTATGCACTCCCATCGGGTCAATATTTTCAATAGAACATATGATGATGGCATTGTCGGATTTATCGCGAACAACCTCCATTTCATATTCTTTCCAGCCAAGAAGGGATTCCTCGACCAAAACCTCATTGACTGGAGAGGCGTCAAGTCCTTCTTTAACAATGCGTTCAAATTCGTCACGATTATAAGCGATGCCACCACCCGTTCCGCCAAGCGTGAAAGATGGTCTGATGATTGAGGGCAGCCCCGTATGTTCAAGGGCTTCTAAAGCTTCCTGATAGCTGTGAACTGCAGCGGAGCGGGGTGACTCAAGTCCAAGCTCATCCATACAGTCACGGAATTTCTGCCTGTCTTCGGCCTTTTCAATCGCCTCACGATTTGCTCCAATAAACTCAATGCCAAGCTTATCCAATGTGCCATTTTCTGCCAGAGCAAGCGCCGTGTTAAGTGCTGTTTGTCCGCCCATTGTAGGGAGTAGGGCATCAGGTTTTTCTTTTTCAAGTATCTTGGCAACGACATCCGGTGTAATAGGCTCGATATAAGTTGCATCTGCCAGATCAGGGTCAGTCATGATGGTGGCGGGGTTAGAGTTAATGAGGACAATGCGATAGCCTTCTTCGCGCAATGCTTTACAGGCTTGCGCACCGGAATAGTCAAACTCACAAGCCTGGCCGATAATGATAGGGCCGGCGCCGATGATGCAGATTGTTTTTATGTCGGTTCTTTTAGGCATTAAACTTCACTCTCTATGGGTTCAAAAATATCAGTTTTCGGATTGTGTTCGCAGATATGGCCTTGCTCCATATCAAATAACCAGGGTTTTATTTCGATTTTGCCTTTAGCAAGCGCATCACGCACACTGGGGTAGCCAGTCAGGTTTTCTACGCTATCGAGAACAATTTGCTCTTCTGTCACACGGTGCAGATCGCGTCCCGGCTTGGTTTTCTGCTGTGCTTTGGCAAGACCGCCCTGTGCGACTTCAAGAAAGCTGGAAATCTCTTCATCATTTAAATTTTGAATGAGGGCGTCAATTGCCCCGCATTTCGTGTGTCCCAATACGATAAGGGTGTCTACTGCATTATAGTTGATCGCAAAATCAAGAGCAGCGGCCAATGCCGTTCCTGTTTTATAAGGTCTGACGATTGCCCCCATGGCTTTATGCGCAAAAAATGTGCCTGCTGCTGTGTCGAATATTGTTCCCGGGTTTGCACGTGAATCTATGCAACTGATAATAAAATACCGAGGATCCTGACCTTCACGAACGAGGCGCGGCATAAGGGGATCATCACCTTCGTAGGCTTTTTCTTTAAATCTCTGAAATCCTTTTAAAAGCAATTTACTCATTCTAGGCACTCTTAACCTTAGGTGATGTTTTTGATGCGTTTATCATGTCTATAAAACGGTCAAAGAGATAATGCGCGTCTTGTGGGCCCGGTGAGGCTTCCGGGTGATATTGAACTGAAAAGGCGGATTTACCTTTAACTTTTATGCCTTCATTAGAGCCATCAAATAAAGAACGGTGTGTCACCTCTATATTTTCAGGAAGACTGTCTTCAATCACTTCAAAACCGTGATTTTGTGAGGTGATTTCAACACGACCGGAAACAGAGTCTTTAACAGGATGGTTGGCACCACGATGGCCTAATCCCATTTTTCGAGTCTTACCGCCCAGTGCAAGAGTTAGCATTTGGTGGCCAAGGCATATTCCGAAAAGAGGGATGTCTTTATCTAGCAAAGTTTTTATCATGGGAACGGCGTATTTTCCTGTTGCAGCAGGATCGCCCGGGCCGTTGGACAGAAAAACACCATCAGGATTTAATTTTAAAATA